>JAUYPK010000057.1 GCA_030697615.1 Microcaldota archaeon
CGCCAATGCGCGCTTCTTGCACGAATCCAGCGCGTTTTGTCGGCATTTTCATCTTCTGCCCGCGGATTAAAACCGCTTCATGGAGTTGCTTTGCCCCAACTTGTTCGTCAACGTCATTCTCATCACTGCCAATTAATTTCGTTAACTCATCTTCAGCTTGCGAAACGGTATTTAATGGCTGTGAAAGTTTGCTCCCGTCGCGGTAAATTGCAATTGCTTTGAGCATGTATTTCCAGCTCTTTAAGTAAGCGTCTTTAACGTCTTGTACAGTCGCGTCATTAGGCATGTTAATAGTTTTACTAATTGCACCACTCATGAACGGTTGCGTCGCAGCCATCATTTTCAAGTGGCCATCATAGTGAATGAATCTTTTGCCGTAGCGGCCGCATTTATTTGCGCAGTCAAAAACTGGATAGTGTTCTTCTTTCAAGTGGGGCGCGCCTTCGATTGTCATTGTGCCACACACGTAGTCATTCGCTTTTTGGACTTGTTCACTTGTAAAACCAAGTGCGTCAAGCATGTTGAAATCAGGGGAGTCAAGCTGTTGTTTTGTAAACCCAAGCTTAGCACAGAACTCTTCGCCTAGCGTGAACTTGTTGAACACAAACGCGATGTCAAAAGCGCTTCCAAGCTGCTTTTCGATACTGGCTAGTTTTTCGTCGGTAAAACCTTTTGCTTTTAATGTTTCAAAGTTTACATGCGGTGCGCCTTGCAGTGTTGCTTTGCCAGTGCAGTAGTTTTCAATTTCAATAATTTGCGCTGCAGTATAGCCAAGCTTAGCAAGCGCTTTTTCTACGCTTTGGTTAACGATTTTTAAATAACCGCCGCCTGCGAGTTTCTTAAACTTAACAATTGCAAAGTCAGGCTCAACTCCAGTAGTGTCGCAATCCATCTGTAACGAAATTGTGCCTGTAGGTGCAATAAGATTCACTTGCGCATTGCGGTAACCATGCTGTTCTCCAAGTGTAAGCGCTTTGTCCATACATTGCTGCGCTGCAGTTAACAAGTAATTTGGACAATGGTTTGGGTTTATCCCCATTGGCTTAACTGTTAAACCTTCGTACTCTGCGTCGCGAACATTGTAAGCAGCGCGGCGGTGATTTCTAATTACTTTTAACATATGTTCCTTGTTGCGGTCATATGCTGAAAAAGCGCCAAAAACTTTAGCCATTTCTGCGCTTGTAGCGTAGCATTCGCCACACATCATTGCAGTAATCGCACCTGCAATCCCTCTACCTTCGTCGCTGTCGTAAGGGATTCCAAGCACCATTAACAACGTTCCGAGGTTTGCATAACCTAAACCTAGCGTGCGGGTTTCGTAAGTGCGTTGCGCTATTTTTGCGCTTGGCAACTGTGCCATTAAAACTGTAATTTCAAGCACAATTGTCCACAACCTAGTTGCGTGGATGTACTTGTCAACTTCAAACATTCCTTTTTCTTCGTTGAAGAATTTCATTAAGTTTAAACTTGCAAGATTGCATGCCGTGTCGTCAAGATAGACATATTCGCTGCAATTGTGCACGGTTAAGCCATTTGCAATGAATGAGCTTGTCAATGGTTCGGTGAGGTCGTATACCTTTTCTTCGCCGATATACTCTAAGTTTTTTACGTATTCATAAGGGGCATCGTGATAAGTTGAAACGCGTTTGTTTAACTTTTTCAATGCAAGTGCTTTTGGAGACTCTGCCATAAATCCAATTAGTTTTTCAAAAGCAACCCTGCTTGACCTGGATATTCGCAAGCTGTGCATTTCTTTTACTTCGTATTCCTTTAACCCGCCTTTGCCATCTGGAAGCAGTGATTTAGTTTCGCCGGCCCTGCGGTTCTTGTATAGCTTAGCTTTTATTCCAAAACCACTAAGGAGAACCTGAACTCCTTTCAACATTTCAAGACTTGTAGAATCCAACGCAACATACTGCGATTTTTCGCCGTAATCTGCCACTGTGCCATCTGCAGTGAAGAGTCCCTGTAAAACGTAGCGTTGTTCGCTTAGTGACAAGGCGAACATTTGTGGCGAAATAACTTTTTCATGCGATTTTAAGCTTAGGTCAACAAACTGCGAAACTTTTTGAACTAAACTCTCGCCACCCAAATGGAGTTTAGCGCTTGTTGCAGTTTGTTTCACTTTAATTGCTTGGAATTGGTGTGTTTGACGCGTAAAGTTAGTTGTACAGTAATCAGCCATTGCTTGCAAAACTGGCTCTTCGGCTTCTTTTTCCATTGTAATTTGAATGGTATTGTGCGAACCACAACCGTCGCCAAGATAAAGTCCAATTAACTGGTGGAATCGCTTTTCATTTTCGGCCAATTCTTTAACTTCTGCCACTGCTTGTGAAGGCAGGCAGAGTAAATCATCTTTTGTTAGCTCAGCGGCTTGTACGAATCCACGGTTAACTGTAAACACCTTGTGGTCAGCGGTTAGCTTAACCTCGTACCCTGATTCAGTTTCTAGTTTGTAAACTGGCTTTGTACCCGTTTCAAATGCCCCTTTTGTTGCTCCTGTTGAAATTGAGTTTAAGTTAGTTATCAATTCGGTTGGCTGGTTGATCAATTTATCAATCCTGTGCCATCTTCCTTCATTGGTAAGCACCATGGTATCCCCGGTTACGCATGGATTAGTCGCGTTTATCCTGCCGTCAACTGGAGAAGTGTTCCATTCTTGTATAGTGTCGTCGAATTGCAATCCTGGATCGGCACAGGCCCAAGCGGCAAATGCAATTTTGTCAAACAATTCGCTTGCCTTTATTCGTTTCATTGTTTGGCCAGTTGTACGCGCGGTTAAATTCCAATAGCCTCCTTCGAGGTTAGCGTCCATAAATGCGTTTGATAACCTTACTGAGTTGTTGCTGTTTTGTCCGCTTACTGTTTCGTAAGCTTTGCCTTCGTAATGCATGTTGAAAATTTCCGTGTCGTAATGTTCAATTCCCTGTTCAACTAGCTGTAATCCGCGCGTGATTAAGGTAAATGACACTTTTTCTGCAAGTGCTTGTACAATTGTTTTCTTTAGCGTTTCGTTGTTTTTCCAGTCAGTTGTTTTTACTTCACGTGCCGTTTTCATTATTTTATTCAAGTGTTCGCTGATGACCCTACTTCCGGTGTACAGATCTGCAACTTTTGCCTCTTCTTGCATTTTCCACGTGACGAAGCTTTCTATTTCAGGGTGATCTGCATTTAGAATGACCATCTTTGCTGCCCTGCGAGTCGTGCCGCCGCTTTTAATCGCCCCAGCTGCGTTGTCGAAGATTTTCAAAAAGCTCATTAGCCCAGAACTCGTTCCACCGCCTGCTAGTTTTTCTCCACGTGCACGTAGAGAAGAGAAATTAGACCCAGTTCCAGAGCCAAACTTGAAAACCCTTGCTTCCCTGAGCACTAAGTCAAAAATTCCACCGTCATTAACTAAATCGTCGTTTATACTTTGGATGAAGCAATTGTGTATAATGACTCCATTTCCAAGGAATTTTCCGCTTTCGGTTTGAATGTCGTAAACTGTTTTTTCTCCAATTGGTTCAATTGAAACAATACTCTCTTCGCGGATCTCGGCTACGTTTTTTGAATTTTCAACCACTTTATTCAACTGCTCTAATTTTAACTGCTTTTCTTGGCTGATGAAACCAATTTGCTGCTGGAATGCGTTCCTTGCATTTCCATATCCAATCACTACAAAATTAGGATTTGCCCTATTCTCTCTGCTTTCAACTTCAGTTTGAATTCTTGAATATATACCGAGGTAATTTAGAATTTGTTGGACTCCATGACACAATTCCATCGATACACTTGTAAGCGTAACGTTCCCAGCATTTTCTTTAATTCTCACACAGCCATCAGCTTGGAAAAGCGCCTTTAAAAATTGCCGCTGTACCTCGTGCGAGCCATGTAAAATCTCTCTCGGTACTTTTGCAGTTCTACTATTTGTCTTTGTTATTTCGTACTTTGTTGTAAATGGAATTATTTTTTTTCCAGTTACGTGTAGCCGTCTTCCTTTTAAGTTTTGGTTTACTGTTTCAAATTCAGTTACCCAATAAGTGAATTCTGTTCCAAAAACCATTGCGGCGTCTTTTAGGATTGCCTGGTATTCATCTTCGTTTATCGAAATGATTTCCAGCTTTGGCACATTCTGGTAAGTCCCAACACTTCCATCTCCAATTACCCAACCAGCTAGCCTTGCTTCTGCCAGTTCCTTTTCAGTTGCTTGTTGGAAATCATTTAACTTGTGCGAAACTTGCTTTAGTTTCATTGAAGTCTTCAATTCAGAAACAGGCATCCATGTGTATTTTCCATGGTCTTTCATCCGTTTTTCACTTGCTAGCACAACGTGATCGCTAGTTAAGTCAAGATAGTTTCCATTTTTGAGCTTAACTCGAAAAACTTGTTTGGTGCCGTTGTTTTTCACTGCTTGTATTGAAACAAAAGATTCTCCATCGAATACTTTTAGTCCAACTTCGTTGTTTTCAACAACTTCTCCAATGTAGCGCATGCCCTTTTCAGTGTACAGGGTAGTATAGTAATCGGCGCACGCGTGACCCTGAGGTCTCGTGTAAGCGTCTGTGCTTTGTTTCAATTCTTTTGTAACTGGATCTACGTAGTAGTGGCCTTGCGGAGTGCCGCGAATATCGTATGCATAAGCTAAGCCGGTGTTAAACCACTGTGGCGAATTTGGAGAAGCCATTTGATGAATTAGCATGTAGAGCATTTCATCTTCAAACGCTTGCGCATCTTCAGTAGATGCAAAGTAGCCGTACTTTTCGCCCCAATAGCGCCAACAACCTGCCAATCGCTTTACAACTTGCCTTGCGCTTTTTTCGCTTCCAGTAACTTGCTTGCCATTTGCATCGAGCAATGCAGTTCCATCGGGGTTAAATTGTGGAACTCCCGCTTTGCGAAAATACTTCTGTGCCACTATATCAGTTGCAACTTGGCTCCAATTTTTAGGCACTTCAATATCCTTTAGTTCAAATACGACGCTTCCATCAGGGTTACGAATAGTGCTTTTACGAAGTTCATATTCTCCTGCAAGCGCATCCTTTCCAGTTTGTGTAAACATCCGGTTTATCTTTAAGCCCTGTCCAGGCGCGTAAAGTAAAATAGTTTCTTTTTGCTCAGCTACCTTTTCCACCATTTCCATTCGTTCTTACCCCTCCTAAAAAAATTAAAAGTTAAAAATTAAA
>JAUYPK010000062.1 GCA_030697615.1 Microcaldota archaeon
CCGGAAAAGAAACGGCGTCCCACAAGCACTAACAAAAATGGAAGAAATGCGACTCAAAGTAACTGCGCGTCAACTCATACCACGGAAAAAGCCAGCTAAACGCTAAATAGACAAAAATATACCCTGCTTTTTTTCCTTTTGGGCTCTTTTTCCACCGGAAGCTTCTTATTCTGCTCATTTTCTTTGATGCTTATGAAAGAATTTCCATGGGAAGAACGGTACAAAGTGCATGAATGGATGGTTAGCCACCCTCATGAGCTGGAGCAGTTCATTAACGAATGGGTAGCAGTTAGCATAAATGGAATAGTGGCTCACGGAAAATCATTACTTGAAATAGCGGATTCTCCCAACGTGAAACGCGAAATGGAAAAGAATCCAGTAGTCTTCTCCAAAATGCCTGACCCCAACTACCATCATATTTACACCACAACGGCATGATTGGCAATGATTACACAAGAATTTTACTATAAACCATGGTACGGCCGGCTGTACCCAATGATAAATGCCGCAGTACATTCAAACACAAAGACTACTTTCGTAGATGCACTTGTAGACTCGGGCGCAGATTTTTGCTGTTTTGGAAACGACGTTGCTCGCTTGCTAGGAATAGAAATAGAAAAAGGCGTAAAAATTGAACTCAAAGGCGTTACCGAAGATTTTGCAGCTTACTTCCATGAAATTGAACTTCAACTTTTTAACAAACGAATAAAATGCAAGGTTGCATTTACAAACAACCCATATTTTGAAACTAATATCCTAGGCAGGCTTGGCTTCTTTGAAACCCACGAAATTACCTTTAAAGAAAACGAAAAGAAAATGGAAATAAAAGAAGTTTAGCGTAATTAACGCTTTGTCTATTCGTCCACTCAGGGGGCACCAGCGTTCCCCCTTCTGACCCCCATGCAACCCCGTTTTTTCCTTTTGTCCACTTTTTCAACAGTCTTTTTTATAAACTCCAATTTTCAAATTCCGCTATGCGCCTTTTACTACTCTTTGCAAGCATCGCTTCGATTTTCTTACTTTACAGCTTGGAAACCCAATCTCCACACGTAACTGTTCAACAAGCTACTGTAACGCAAGGCGCGGTTACGTTAAACGGCTTTGCATATGCTGGAAAGTTATGTAATAGCGGCAACCAGAAATGCATTAAAATAAGGGGTTTAAACGCAACTGGTTCAATTGCAGTTGCTGGTGAAGTTGTAAAAAAAGGCGGCGAGGCGGTTCTATTTGCTCGCTCAATTCAGTGACTTTGCACTTGGCAGCTTAGCTGGACTAACTGGGCTAATTCCATTCATTCACACCAATACAATAATTGAACTTACTCGTGGAGTTTCGTTTAGCTACTTTGACCTATTTGCAGTAGCGTTGGTGTTTTCCCGGCTTTGTTTTGAATTCCTTGCAAATGTAAAATTTGAAATAGCAACTGAACAAAACGCGCTTTCCATAGATGGAATAAAGCAGCTAAACGCCAGCAGTGGAAACGGAAACCAAGCATTGAAAACGATGATTTACAACGGCCTATTAGCAATGCTGGTTTCGCTGCTCTTATACCCACTTTACTCTATGTTCGGTAAGCCAATACAGCAAGTACTTTATCCAGTTATTCCAATTGTCCTACTTGGCATATTTTTCTGGTTCATGATTACGCAGGACAACAAAGTAAACGCGCTCGTAGTAAGCTTGCTTGCAGGTGCAGTTGGAATAGTGGTGCTTGAAAAAAACATTCCCAACGCTTTGTTCATTCTACTAACAGGGCTATACGCTGTGCCGAGCTTGCTGGAAAAAAATAAAGAGCAAAAAATAGAGAATAAATGGGAAAACGCCAGCAAAGGTGAAAATAAAACTGAAAATAAAGCTGAAAACAAAACTGAAACAAACGTGGAAAGACAAGGCGCTGCAGTGTTTCCGCTTTTCATAGTTGTTGGTAGTTTAATTGGAATGACTTCAGCTTTTTTTCCAGCCATGACTCCAACTATGCTCTGCGTGACTGCGCTTTTTTTCCTCAACAAACAAAACCCGGAATATTTCCTTAGTTTAAACGCCGCTATTCTTGGAAGTAGGGCAGTTTCAGACTTTGCCGCGCTTGAATTTCTTTCAAAAGGCAGGTCAGGCGCAACAGCAGCAATGCTTGAAAACAATTTTTACAATTTTCCAACTATTTACAGTTACTTAGTAATTGGTATAGTTGTTGCAATTGCAGCTGGGTTCATTGCATTGAAACTATACCATTTCATCCCAGCTGGCGGGTTAAGCCAACAAATAAAAGTAGCTGCTTTGCTCGCCATTTTCAGCTACGTTTTTTACACTAGTGGGGTAATTGGCGTAATTGCAATGGCGGCATGTGCCTTGGTTGGCTTAACTTGCACTGAATTTAGAGTTGGAAAAGCTTTGCTCGGCAGCTCCATCTTATTCCCATCTGTAAGGAATTACTTGTAAAATAACCGGAAACCAAAAAGTTAAAGAGAATAGCTGTTCACTTGTATATACGTATTCATGACTTATAAGTTAATTCTAGCAGCAGTTGCTTTGATACTCATAGTGATTCTTTTGCCTACTTACTTGTCACAGCAGGGAACCAGTGTCCAAGGTTTAACAGAACAAGAAGTAATTCGAACAGCTGAAAACTACGTTTCAACAACTCTTCCAAACGTCACGGTAACCGGCGCGTCGGTCACAAATAACCAAAGCGGAGTTTGGAAAGTTACAATTAACTACGAACAACGCACAGTTGGACAACAGTGTAAAGTTGGCAAATGCTACTGGGAAGGCCCAGCATCTATGTTCTGCAGAATAGAATCCAACCAGACGCTTGGCATT
>JAUYPK010000065.1 GCA_030697615.1 Microcaldota archaeon
GATGCATTTATTGGCACTGACTTTAACTACGCTCCCGAAACCCGCAAAGTAGAACATAGAAAAATACACGAACCACTATTACTTAAAGCGCGATACGCTCCAGTTCTTGGAAGCTCAACTTACGGTTTGGCACAAGTAGCAAGTGGAAACTTCAGCGCTTACGTACACCGTCACCTTGACACGCAAGGCTCAGCAGCAGGAATATTAATAGCACGCGAAGCAGGAGCCAAAGTGACTGACTTCAGTGGAAAACCAGTGAAGCTAACTGAAAAAGCATCCAGCTTAATCGTAGCACACCCACAGCTACACAGAGAAATAAGCGAGCTACTTAAAAGAAAAACTTGAAAATACGGCGCACTATGTGAACAGGCTGAACATCATTACAAAAAAAAGGTTAATTATAAATGCAAAAATTCATGAAGCTGGCGCTTAGACTGGCAAAGAAAGCAAATCCCTCGCCAAATCCAAGAGTCGGGGCAGTGTTGGTAAAGGGCAATAAAATAATCGGCGCAGGGTATCACAAGAAGGCAGGTTTGCCACATGCAGAAATAGAAGCTATAGAAAACGCCAAGCTTGAATCAAGTGACCCTGAAATTGTCAAAGGCGCTACGCTCTACGTTACGCTAGAGCCATGTTCGCATACAAATAAACGGACCCCGCCCTGTACCAAAGCGATAATTGCTAATAAGATAAAACGCGTTGTTTTTGCAATGAATGACCCGAACCCATTTGTCGACGGTGCAAGGGAACTACAACGTGCTGGAATTGAAGTCTCTGGGCCAACTGATGAAAAAACAGCAGCAGGTATAAACAAAGCCTATCTTCGAAATGTGTACAAAAAAATAATTTAAAAAAAAGTAAAAGCCGCAAAGGCCTAATCAGAGCCTATGACTCAATACCCGAACGTTGACCCGCACGTAATTTACTGCTGCACTAAGTGAAGGTCTTTTTTAAGTTGCTTTATTTCGCTTTCGGTAAATCCCCGCGCGTTCAATTCCTTCATGATTTCTTCAGGGGGTTTACCTTCTTCTTGCTTGTCCTTATAAAATTGAACTAAAATAGCTCGATCGGCTAGTTTTTGCAATTGCAGCGTTATGGGGATAATTAGCTTGTCCCTTTCCTCTATTTCGTTTAGTTTATTTAACAGCGACCCGTGCCATGCCCGTTTCTTGCTTTGTAAAGTACACTCTTCTAAAACAATGCCCCAGTTTACTTTTGCGCTTTTTATAATTGTCGACACGTCTTCAGTGTCTGCAGGCCTATCGGTTATTCCCTTGAATAGGATTAAGTCTTCGCTTGAAAACATCCGCACGGTTAAGTTTCCAAATTTTTCCAGCAACTCACTGCGTTTTTCTACGCTCGGGGTTAACTCAAGCGCGTTACAAACAATTTTGACAAAAACATCCAACCTAAACTCTTCCTTATTTTCCCATATGCCGCTAGCTGCCATTTGCTGGTAAGGTTTTTCTAGTTTATGGATTTCGTGAAAACCGCTTTTTTCAAGCGCATTTGCAAAATCGTGAAATTCACCTTGGTTTTGAAACACTAAATCTAAGTCCTTTGTGCCTTGTTTTTGGTTCCTGAAGGCCATTGCCCCTCCGCCAAACATAAAGACAGTTAGCGGTTTGTTCAGCTCTTCGCCGATTTTTTGAAACGATTCCCTTAACTTTTCCTTTTTGAAAAATGGCTTATGCATTGTACTCCCTCAACTTTTCACTTAAATCTAGCGTCCTTCTGATTTCGGCTAGTTCTTTTTCAACTCCGTATTTCTTAGCTGCCTTCCTAAGCAAAATTGGGTTTAACGTTGAGCCGCTCTGCTTTAAGAAAATACCAAGAAGAATAAATTCGCTGCGGCTTTGTAAACTCGAAAGAGCCAAAGCATGCACAAACGCCTCTTCAATTGGAATTTTCCTCGCTTCTTCATTTAAATTAAAGCAATACTCCTGCTGGCCTGACCCGATGATTTGCAGCCCTTCTGCCACTAGCCGCGTCATACCAGTTGGAACAAAATATTCAGGCACTTTTTCGCTTTCTGTTTTTACCAACACGTGTTTCCCAATTCTCTTTGAAACCGTGAAGCCAACCAGCCCTTTTTGCAATATGATTTGTAGGTTATCTGCGTATTGCGTTATGAACTCCATTACCAATGGATCTGGAATTGAGTACTTGCCGTTTACTTCATTTAAGGCGCCAACCCCACCTAGCCTTTTCTTAATTTTAAAAAAAGTACTGCGAGAACAGTTGATCTCTGACTTTAGTTCACGATACGTTAGTTCTCCACCAGTTAGTGGAATTAGTATCTCAATCGCCTTGCCTAAAAATAGTTTCTCAACACCTAACGCCGGCCTGGAAGAATATAATTTCTTAAACACCTGGGCGTGGCTAGCACTTGACAGCGAAATTATCTTCCTAGTGCCTTGCTTTTGAACTGAAACCAAGTTAAGCTGAACTAACCGGCTTAGCAACCTAGAGACAAAGCTAGCCTTTACCTTTAAAGCAACAGCTAACTCACCAGCAGTGAAACCCTTATTGCATAAAAGTATAACTAACCTCAATTCAGCTGTACTTAAATTAGCATTCATAACTAATTTAAGTTAACTACACATATATAAAGTTAACTAAAACTGGACTATCACTTTAAAGGGATAATCCACAGAAAAAGAGATACGTTAACTAAACGGTTGAAGCAGGCCAAAACATAGACCTAGACTGTGCTTGGAAAACGGCAAAAATACGAAGAACCTGGAACTCCTCAAATCCCTTACGGATTTGAGTCCAGGAGTGTAATGCCGCAGGCCTAATCAGAGACGAAAGCTCTGATCCGCTTCGCTCACCTGCACGGCAGTGCCAATATTGGCACGAAGCTTTAATAAACGCCGACGGGCATGTTTTATAGAGTGAAGTGGTAAAAAATGGAAAATGTTACGCTTGATACATTATATCATGAAGTTAAGAGAATGCGCCAAGAAATGCACGACTTGCGAGTCGCAGTTATTCCTGAATTGGAAATAAGCGAAAGCGAGAGAAAAGAACTCCGTTCTATTTTTAACGAAATGCAGAAAGGCAAGGAAAAAGACTGGCGCGAAATTGCAAGGTGAAAAATTCTGTGTTTGTAGTTCGCCTAAGCAACAAAGCAGAGAAACAATTCAAACAGCTAGAGGACAAACTACACACGAAGATAATTGAACTGTTCAAAACACTTGAAAATAACCCAGTTCCAAAAGAGCAATACGACTTACTTAAAGTTGGCGGCGAACCAGACACCTACAGAATAAGACTTTCAAGCCACCGTACAGTTTACAGAATCTTCTGGCAAGAAAAAGTAATCAGAATAGCCAAAATAGAAAGAAGAACAGAAACGACTTACAAATAAACTACCTCGCCGCTCGGAAATGTCAGCGAATTATTGGAAAGGCTGGCCGTTGGCAGTCGTACATACGCACATATTAGCTCTACACGCTTTAACTAGATCTTCATATCCCGCTGGCGCATTAGGTCCGCCGCAACTGCCAGTACAATCACTATCTTGAGTACATTCAAGATTAGGAGTTGTTACTTGGGGCGACTCATTTGTTTGTGGCGATTCCGCCGGACTGGGCGTAACACAACCAAATATAAAAAATGCAAACACACCTAGCAATAGTAATTTTTTCATATCAAAAGTAACGATTCTTCCAATTATTAAGCTTTCGATAAATATTTTTGACGGTTTCGCACCGTGAAAAAAGTAAACTCTGGCATTAAAAAATACACTATTACGGCATTGAATTTATCAGGGTTAAAGCAATAAACTAACTGAGCTAACAAAATAGTTCGTTTAAATACATCAGGCAATAAACGGAGGCGACTTCGTTAATTGCCTCTAGCGGAGCAGGCTATATAAATGCCAATGAGCATCACTTCGAAAGTGAT
>JAUYPK010000077.1 GCA_030697615.1 Microcaldota archaeon
CGCATTTACTAGTATTGTAAGTTTCTTCTCTTGGGTTACGGATCTATTTCGGTAGTTTATTTTTCCCAGAAGATTTACGAAGTTTAAATTGATTCACGTTTAGTATTTAGAGTTGGTTGAATTATGGCCGACTAAACGCGCGAAACCCTTTTCTTCAAAAGAAAAGTGTTTCATCCCAAAAGAATATTGTTGAATAGAAAAGTTTATGGTGTAATTTATGGCGACTAAAGAGGCGGTTGTTGAACACGTTCAGAAATTGATGTATAACCAGAAGAATATCCGCAACATGGGAATAGTTGCACACGTTGACCACGGTAAAAGTACGCTTTCCGACTCTTTTGTTGCACGCGCTGGGTTAATTTCAAAAGAACTTGCAGGCGAACAACGAGTTACTGACTACGATGAACAAGAGCAAGCGCGTGGAATTACAATTAAAGCCGCTAACGTTTCGGTACCGGTAAGGATACATAACGAGGATTACTTGGTTAATTTAATTGACACGCCTGGACACGTTGACTTTGGTGGACACGTTACACGTGCATTGCGTGCAGTTGACGGCGTTATTCTAGTTGTAGATTGTGTTGAGGGAATCATGCCGCAAACTGAAACTGTGCTTCGCCAAGCTTTGAAGGAAAAAGTTAAGCCAGTTTTATTCATTAACAAAATTGACAGGTTCATCAACGAACTTAAGTTGGATAGTACCGCCATGCAGCAGCGTTTTATCAAGATCATTACTGGTGTTAATAAATTAATTGAAAATTTTGGCCCAGCTGAGTTTAAGGAGAAGTGGATGATTAATGTCGAGGCTGGAAACGTGTGTTTTGGAACTGCTTTTAACAAATGGGCAATTTCTTATCCAGTTATGAAGAAGAACAACTTGTCTTTCAAGCAAATGTATGAAAAGTGTCAAAACGCGCAACATGCAGATTTACAAACAATTGCTCCGCTTGACGACATTATACTAGATATGATTATTGAGCATTTACCTTCGCCTATAGAATCACAGAAGTACCGTATTCCAACTATTTGGCACGGTGACTTAGAAAGCGTCGTTGGAAAAGCAATGGTTAACTGCGATTCAAGTGGCAAAGCGTGTTTTGTCATAACCGCGATTCAAACTGATCCGCATGCTGGTGAAGTTGCAGTTGGAAGGCTGTACAGCGGCAAGATAACTAAGGGAACTGAGTTGTGGATTGCCTCTAAGTATAAAAGCGAAAAAGTGCAGCAGGTTGCGCTTTACATGGGGCCTGATCGTGTCCTTGTTGACACTGCTATTGCTGGTAATATAGTTGCGTTGGTTGGGTTGCATGATGTTTATGCTGGTGAAACTGTTTCAGAAGGTGAAATTACTCCGTTTGAAAAAATTAAGCACCATTCTGAACCGGTTGTAACTAAGTCAATTGAAGCTAAGAATCCAAAGGATCTTGTGAAACTTGTTGAGGTGCTTCACAAGATTGGAAAAGAAGACCCGACTATTCGAGTTGAGATCAATCAACAGACTGGTGAGCACTTGCTTTCGGGAATGGGAGAGTTGCACTTGGAAATTATTGAGTATAAAATTGAAAAAGAACGCGGAGTTGCAATTACTACGTCTCCGCCAATTGTAGTTTACCATGAAACTGTCACTGCTGAGGGTCCAACTATTGATGGAAAATCTCCAAACAAGCACAACAAGTTTAAACTTAGCGTGGAGCCACTTGAAGAATGTGTTGTAAAGGCGTTTGATGATGGGGAAATTCACGATAAGATGAAAGGTAAAGACTTGCAAGAACGGTTGATAAAAGCAGGTTTGCCCCGCGACGAGGCACGCAAGGTAATGTGCGTTTATGAAAATAACATTTTTGTAGATGTTACAAAGGGAGTGCAGTACTTGCAGGATATTCAAGAGCTTGTTATTCAAGGTTTCACTGAAGCTATGCGAGAAGGTCCAATGGCAAAAGAAGAGTGTGTGCGTGTTAAGGTTAAGCTTGAAGATGCAAGCATCCACGTTGACCCGGCTCATCGTGGTCCTGCCCAGATACTTCCTGCAATTAAGCGTCCAATTTTTGCCTCTTTTCTTTCAAGCAAAGCTATGTTGCTTGAGCCAAAGCAAAAACTAGTTGTAAACACGCCAAGTGAGTATATGAGTGGAATAATTGGCCAAGTGCAAGGAAGGCGCGGGCAAATCATTGACATGCAGCAAGAAGGAGAATCAGTAAACCTCACAGCGAAAGTTCCTGTTAGTGAGATGTTTGGCTTTGCCTCCGAGATACGTGGAGCGTCGCAGGGAAGGGCGGTTTGGTACACTGAATACGCTGGGTACGAAAAAATGCCAGCACAGTTACAAAACACAACTATCCTCGCAATCCGCAAACGCAAAGGTGAACTAGAACAATTACCAACAGCGGATTTCTTTATGGATTAAAAGGCCGCTCAATCGCCGCGGCCTTTTAGACCTCGGGCTCTATGGTTTGCTTTTTAATTGCTTAACGTCTAGTTTTATCCATGGCTGAAGAAAAAGTTTTGACTCGCCGTTCGTTTTTAGCGGATCTCTTAAACTCAACGTTGAACATTGAAACAAGGCACCTTTATAATTTGTCAACTGAAATAGTTTTGGCCTTTTCTGTGTTCTTCAAGTGCTTCTAGTCGTAGCTTGTCTATTTTAATTAGTTCTTCTTTTGTCATTTCCTCTTCAGGCACAAGTATATCTTCTAAGTACTCAAGCTTGGCCTTAACGAGCTTTATTTCTTTATAGATCATGTTGAGATTTACATTTTCCATGAACATTTTTGTGCCTGTGCTTATTTTTAATCGTCCCGCTCAAGCTTTTTAACGTCTTTTTCCCTATTGTTTTGTTTTTATGGCTTACTTTCCAGTTGTTGAATACATAACTGTTTTTGCTGCGCTGTACGCTGCTGTTTTCTACTTTTTACTCCTCCTTGGCTACAGTAAACAAATCCATACGGAGCCAGTTTTGCTTTCAGATAAGGCGCTTCCAAGCGTTTCAATAGTAATTCCAGTGCTAAACGAAGCTGGCACCATTTCACAAACCCTCAATTCAGTGCTGGCGCTTAAATATCCTAAAAATAAGCTTGAAGTAATCGTTGTAGACGACGAGAGCACTGATAATACCGTTAAAGAAGTGCAGTGGTTTGCAAGCAAGAGAGGCATTAAGGAACTCAAGCTTATTCGCAACAAACACGTTGGGGTTGGTAAGAGTAGCGCGTTGAACACAGGGATTCGCAGCGCAACTGGTGAACTCGTTGCAACTCTTGACTCTGATTCTTTTCCAGAAAAAACTTCGCTTGTTAAACTAGCGTCGTTTTTTGCAGACCCTTTCACAATGGCTGTAACTGCTGCTGTGAAGGTGTATTCGCCGAAAACAATGCTTGAAAAAATCCAAGGCGTTGAATACATCTTCGTCGCATTCACCCGCAGGCTCTTGTCATTCGTCGACAGCGTGACAGTTACACCTGGGCCATTCAGCGTTTTTCGCCGGGATGTTTTCAACAAAGTAGGTTTGTTTGATGAGAATAACCTCTTGGAAGACCAAGAAATGGCCTACCGCATACAGTCGCATAATTACAAAATCGTCGGTTCCCTCGACGCAGAGGTGTACACGCAAGTTCCCTCAACTTTTTCCCAACTCATGCGCCAACGCATACGCTGGAACCGCGGCGGAATACGAAATTTCTACAAACACCGCAAACTTCTCAATCCCAAATACGGCGAATTAGGCGCATTTATTTTGCCGCTTGGCGTGTTAACAATATTTCTTGTAATTGCAGTGTTCGCCACGCTTGCCTGGCAAATAATATCCGGCCAATTCTTCTCCTGGTTTTCAATTGAAGCATTCATCTACAGCTTTGGACCACTCCAAGTAATTTCGCTGTTAACTTTGCTTGTCGGCATAGTGTGGGTGCTTGTTGGAAGGCGGGTTTTTGAAACCGAACACGCTACGCTTTCCATGTCAAGGCTATTCCTTTTTCTATTTGTCTACACTTACTTTATGACCGTGTTCTGGCTAGCTACATTCGGAGAAGAAGTCTTCCACAAGAAACAAAAATGGTGATGTGTACTATAACTATGATGATTGACGAAACCGAACAAGGCAAAGTTAAACGGTCGCTGTCGCTTCCAATGCACTTAACAGCGCTATTTGTAACCATAATTGTATTCGCCCTCGGCATATGGATTGGAAACTACTTAGCTTTACAAGTTAACCAACAGTTCTATACTGAAATTGACTCGCTGCAAACCAACAACGTTAATTTGGAATTCCTCTCATTGCTGGAAAGCGACCCAGCAATCCGCACCAACGCAGCTTTGAAAACAGAAGTGTGTGCCGCTGTTGAACAAAGTGCCCATAACCTAGGAGTGCAAACCGCCGACGTTGGCCGGAGGTTGCGCCTCTTTGAGCAGAAGCGAGGCGATGGCGCAGATGTTTTAGCGTTGCAACAGCGCTACTTTGCCTTGGAAGCAAGGGACTACTTCTTTTGGAAAAAGCTAAAATCACTGTGTAACACTACTAACCTCACGTTGGTGATTTACTTCTACCGCACTGAATGCGGAGAATGCGGCGACTACGACGCAGCTATTGGGGATTTCAAACAACAGAACCCGCCTGGAATACTAGTATATTCATTTAACCTAGACCACCGCAACACAACGCCTTCAATTGCAATGCTCTCGTCGCTGTACAAAGTAACCAGCGCGCCGTCAGTTGTTGTGAACGACGCTAAACTAATAAGAGAGCCAAGCGTTGAAGAGATGCAGAAACTAGCGTAGCTACGTCGACTAAGTTCGCGGAATTCTAATACCTTCTTAAAAGCCCAACCCAGTTGCGTGGAGCAGAAAGACAAGTATTGCGCCAGGTATTCCGCCTATTGCCACTACTCCTACTGACAAAAAGGTTATTGGAATGCCTGCGCCGAAAAACGCGTTCAGTAGGAAGAAGAGCACTATGCCTAAAATTGAGTTACCGATAATGTGCACTGGGTTGAAGAGAAATTTTACAAATAAGTAAAGTAGGAAGACTACTGCGAGAACCGCTCCAATTTCAAAATATATTGCCATTAATTCCTTTACCTTGTTTTCAACATTGAAGTCGCGTATATTCTTTTGTTTTAATGGCACCATTTAGAAACGATAGCGTCAACTACTACGCTGTCTTTTTCGCTAGCCATGCCCGCTGCGTCGGGTATTTTGACTACGTCGCTGATTACCGCGGTAGTTATCTTAATTGCTTGTGTGTTCGTAGCTTTAATGCCGTTGAATGTTTTTTTAGTTTCCATTTTTATCACTAATTATTGTGTTTGTCTGATTACCCTCGCGTAAGCGAATTTAGCCGCCGACTTATGAAGCGACGGATATCTAGCACCCAGAGGGCTAACAAAATTACTGTTAAAGTAATCCATAAATTCATATTTTCATCCAACGTTCCACTAAAGTAAACCCCTGCTTCTTAAACTCTTATCCTATTTTTTCATGACTTTGAAATAATAGTACGCGCCACCCAATGCCAAAAGTATAGCTATTACGCCAGCGATAAGTGCAATTGTATTGCCATTTGCTTTTGGTTCAACCGTAAGTACGCCAGATGTGGTTTGATTTGTCGCTGGTTCTACAAGTGTTATTGCAGGTGTAGTTTCATTTGCTACGGCTGCTGGTTCAGTAGAATTAGTGGGTACTGTTTGTGCAGTTTCATTTGCTATTGGTTGTGCAATTGGTGCCGCAGGAGGATTTGTTGATCCACCGTTATTGCCACTGCTACTTCCACTTCCGCCACCACTTGCTGGTGTAGATCCACCGCCATTTGTTGGTGCAGGTGTTGATTCTGTTGGTGCAGTAACCGCATTAGCGTCTAGTGTAACTGCAGTTTGTGCCAATGCTCTACCATTTATTACAGCTCCAGTGTTCACTTCGATCAACGTTTGACTTAATATAATTCCTTTGAAGTCAGAAGTTGTTCCAAGTGTTGCTTGGCCGGCAACTTGCCAGAAGATGTTTTTGGCTTGTGCGCCGCCGCTTAGAGTAATAATAGCGCCGTTAGCTACGGTAAGATCTTGTGCTATTTGAAAGATCCAAACGTCGTTTGGGCCACCTGAAAGAGTGACGCCAGTGTTTATAGCGACTCCAGTTCCCCATTTGTAAAGCCCTGGGGCGATTGTCATTCCGCTAATATCTCCAGCGCCTAGTTCAGTAGCAGTAGGGTTTGTTCTTCCAGCTGCATCAGTGTATGCGATTTCCATATCCCCTATGGCAGTGGTCATAAACGATGGTGATGGAGGTGTGTAGTCCGCTGCGTATACTCTACCCGTAACTAGTGAAGATGTGGAAAATGTATTTGATGAATCCATTATTAATCCAAATCCAGTTATGCCA
>JAUYPK010000086.1 GCA_030697615.1 Microcaldota archaeon
GTAGTTTTTCTTCCTCCGGCGCTTACGGGGTATGTGCCTGTTCCAAATCTGGGCGATATAAGCGGGATTCAGGTCAGACCTACTGTGCAATTTGTACCAATGTTGGTTGCTAGATCTAATTTTGTAAGTAGCCCACAAAACGCTATTGGCGGAATACATCCAGATAATGCAATTCTAGGACGCAGTTCATCGAATTATGGTTTTGCGTGTCCAAACGAATACGGTGATTCTTCCTTTAGCGGGCCTTGGTTTCTTGAACCTCAGAGTCTATCCGTTTGTAGATTTACTCGTACTGGCGTTGAATTCACTGGCTGGCTTGAAACCAGTAGCAACTATTTCAATTATACAACTGGAACGCCATTGATAAGAACTAATCCTAGAAACGTCACTGCAATTAAAATAAATGCTTCGGATGTTGACTCCGAGGTTAGCGGTTCTGGTTCCCTGAAATATGTTGTATTCGCCCGGGTTCGATGCACCCGGCAAAGCACTGGAGGCATTACTATTCCCGAGGGGTTTACTCTGAAATACTTGGGTGAATGCACGTTGTCTGATGGTGTGCAAGGTAGGGCGTGTACAAAGTCAATAGGCACTAGCGGTTGTCCATCTGGGCAATGGGACTTAGATAGTATTATTGTTGGTCAGTCTAAGTTAAGCGGGTCAGATCCTGCAATTCACTGGATTCAAGTTATTCAATCAAACTAAAATTACCGTGTGAGCCTAAGCTTCTTAAAAACTACTTTTTCTTATTCTTTTTATATGCTTGAACTCTTCACAACTGTTGCAACCAAGAAGCAAGCTCAGAAAATAGCGGCGGTGTTTGTAACGCAAAAGCTAGCTGCGTGTGTATCTTACTGGCAAATTTCTTCTGTTTACCGCTGGAAAGGTAAAATATGCAACACTGGCGAGTGGACGCTGTGCATAAAAACAAGCGAAAAAGCAGGAAAAAAGGTTGAGAAAAAACTGCGCGAATTGCACCCTTATGAAATGCCGGTAATTACGATGCAAAAAATAAATGTTGATAAAAAAGTGAAAAAATGGGTTAGCGACTCCACCGCGAAAGGTTAAATTCCGCCCTGCGGCTATATCAAATACTTAAACGTGTTTCCGTATGATTTTTAGGCTAAGCGCTGTTGTTGAAAAAGAAGATGACTCATTTGTATCTCACTGTGTTGAACTTGGCGTAGCTAGTCAAGGTAAGACAATTGCAGATGCTGTCTCAAATCTAAGGGAAGCTTGTGAGCTATACCTGAAACACGCGGACAAAGGCGAGTTTTTCTAATCGGTGAAACTATGGATCCAGTAATAATTGCAGTTGGTTCAAAGAACCCCGCTAAGCTAAAAGCGGTTGAAAACGGCTTCCTCCACTTTTTTCCATCTGTAGAACTTAGGAGTTTCGATGTTCCAAGCGGAGTGCACCAACAGCCTAAAACGCGCGAAGAAACTACAAAGGGAGCTGTGAACCGCGCAAAAGCAGCGTTTGATAAATGCGCGGCAAGTGGCGTTGTTCCAAATTTCGGCGTAGGTATTGAAAGTGGTTTGTTTGCAATTCCAGATTATTCGAAGCACTTGACTGGCGGAATTGCAGCTGTTTTCGACGGCAAGCAGGTTCACGTTGGTTTTTCGCCTGCTTTTGAACTTCCGCCGCAGGTTGTGAAAAAGGTTTTTGACAACGACAGCGAAGTTGGCGCGGTGTTTGATGAGATTTTACAGCGTAAAAACGTTAAACATAGTGAGGGAGCGGTTGGCGTGTTGTCAAAAGGTAAGTTCACGCGTGACAAGATGCTTGAACTCGGCGTAGCAATGGCCTTGTGCCCAATTGTAAGCAGTGAATTGTTTGAACAATAGAGCTGTGGGAAGTTAATGAGTGTACACTTGCTCGAAATATGGGAGATAAAACATGAATAGGCAATCGGTTGAAGCACTTTATAGGGACGCTCGGCGCGACCGTGTAACTGGGTACGGCCTTATGGTGAGGGGTTTGGATCTAGTTCACCGTTCAGTGGAAGTGCCTGCTGAAAAGCGGAAAAAGTTACGCGAGTTAGAGAATACAACTTTTAAGCTTTCTAAATTACGCACTGAGCAGAAACAATCCCAGGCAATTGAAATTGACCCTGCAATTGCATTGTACGAACGGCATAAAGTTGAAGTTTCAGAAGTTTATGCAGCTATTGGTAGGGGCGGGTGGTTCGATGATTTACATTCTCTAGTTCCTTCAGGTAAAGTTAGGGTACTTGGGGATATAGCTCAACGTTTAGACGGTTTGAAGCAAGCGCAGCAACAAGGAAATACTCACGTTGTGGGTTTTAATGAATCTACTTATGCGTTGGTTTGTAAGTTTAACGAATTGGCAATTGCGCTTCACTTAGGCAAAGAGCATTTTAATCGCTATTCGCAAGAACGTGACGCGGTGCTATTGCAGCTAGCTGAGTTGATACAACGCCGTCAACATTAATCAATTATTGTAGACTTCAATTTGGGAGCGTGTGGGACAAACGAATTGTTTTACTTGAACCCTCTTGCTTGGGTTATTTTTTCTTGGAGTGAGCTTCTGCTATAGAATAGTATGATTAATCCTGCAACGAGTGCTAGTCCGCCGAGTAGATGCACTTGTTTGGCTTCGAACACTTGGTAAACTATGTATTCGAGGAAAATTCCAATTACAATAAGCCACAGTATCCTTAGTTCAATTAAGTATTCTGAGAATAGCCCGTGATCCTTAACTGCTGAGATTGGGTAGTTGAACATGAAGCTTGCAAGTGAAACTAATAGGATTGCTGGGTAGGCGACGCGCGTCCATCCGCCTAGAAATATTTCAACTAGCACTGCGACTATTAGTATAAATGCGACGTGTAAAGCGAAAAATTTATTCTCCTCTTGGTTAACCCATTCTAAAATACCTTTCATAAGTAACAACCTTTATTTCTAATTTATCTTCTAATTATGTTTATCTCTCGCCGCGTTAAAAAACCTTCGTTGCTTTTAAATTAACTAGGGTATTGGTTCAAAAATGCTTGGGATTTTATTTGCCGCTTTATCCGCCTTGACAAGCGGGTGTGAAAGTATACTGCACCGCTACGTCTTAGTAAAAGAAGATAGTATTGGCTACGCTTTTGTTTGGCATTGCCTCACTGCGCTTCTATTTCTGCCGCTTTTCCTAATCGAGTTTAAGCTGCCAACCGAACAGACTGCGTGGCTTTTTGTAATCGCGTCTTCTGTTTTTTGGGCATGTGCTTCTTTTGCAGGTTTCAAAGCGTATAGCCAAATGGAAGTTTCGTCGAAGTCCCTAATTGGAAGAACTAAAGTGTTGTTTTCTTTTCTGCTTGCGTTGCTTTTCCTCCGTGAAACTATTTCAGCTGAAAAAATCCTAGGCGTTGTTTTGATCTTTGCTGGTTTAATTTTGCTAACTTACAAAAAATCAATTGGGTTTAGTGATTTGAAATCCAAAGGTGTTTCGCTTACTATTTTGAGTGCTTTTTTCGTTTCGTGTGCGTTGATAATTGACAAGTTTGCAACGCAGTTCTTTCCACTGGGAATGTATTCATTTATCGTCTATGCTTTGCCAGTGGTTTTCTTAGTGCCGTTTGCACTTCAACGTAAGGCTGATGTTAAGTCCATAGTAAAAAATAAATTTGCAGCTACGCTTGGCACAGTTATACTTGGCGCAGCTTCTTACTACTTTATTCTCAACGCGTTTAAGTTTGCCGAGGCAAGTGTAGTTATTCCAATTGCTGAACTTTCTATGCTTGTTACGGTTGCAGGTGGGGCGCTTGTACTCCGTGAAAAAGTTGACGCGAAAAAAATCATCGCGGCGGTGGTTGTAATTGCAGGCGCAGTGTTACTAAGCGGTGTTTTCCGCTTTTAGTTTTTTTATCTTTTCTATTGCAACTTTTCAATGTTTTTAAGTTCACTTATTAGCTTGTTTGCAATTGCCTTTTCGCTGCTTAGATGCCCAGCTATTGTCCATTGTAGCTTCACGTTTTTCAATTTCTTGAATAATTTATACGCGTTTTCAGGCGGGCAAACAAAGTCGTACCTGCCTTGTACAATTGAAGTTGGGATATGTTCAATTTTTTTCACGTTGTTTAAAATGTAGTTGTCCGCCAAAAAACAGTTGTTTTTCATATAGTGTGCTTCTAGGATTGCGATTGAGTCAAT
>JAUYPK010000095.1 GCA_030697615.1 Microcaldota archaeon
CCTAGCTTGAGCTGCTTCAACTGCACTTGCAGCTGCAGTAGCTGGAGGAACTGGAGGTTGTTCAATTGGCACAAATATTCTGCTTGCATCAGATTCTACTTTTGCAAGTTTCTTTACAGCGTCTGCAATCGCTTTGTCATCTCCCTTTGTAGCTAGGGCAGTTTGGTAAACCTTTGCAAGGAACTTCGGCTCGTTAGTTTCGGTTTGCACAAGCGCCTGCACAATTGAAGTTGCCTTAACTGCTTTTATGTTTCCAGTAAACGCATTGACTTCATGCTGGAGTTCCAATGCAGCTTCTGAACTAAGTTGTGGAATGTTTTGGCCAAGAACCGTTGTGCCGGCAGCAGATGCTGCAGCCGCTTCTTGAACTTGGGCAATTTTAAACACACCTAAACCAGGGGCGCTTTTTTCGTTTTTCAAAATATCTTTTAGAAAACTACGGCCACTTTCATCTTGTGAAATTAAAGTTTTGAACCTATCTTGGCTGCTGACTTGGCTGAACAACTCGCCGAAGCTTTGTTTGGTGCTTGGTGATAACTGGCTACCAATTGTCCGCGACGTTGCGTAAGCAGTTGGGCCAGCTGCGCCGGGCGGCATTGCTGGAGAACCGCCGTTTATATTGCTGTAAAGTTCAGAGCCAGCAGTTGCACCTGCAACTATACCGACATATGCAATTGCACCTTTTGCAGATGGAAGCACTGACCGCAAACCGCTTGCCGCTGCGCGTTCAGAAGCAAAAGTTCCAGAAAGCGCGCCGAAAACAGCTGAGCGAATTACGCCGTTTAAAAATGAACACCGGCTAGGGTCGTTGCCGCCTGGAATCCCCGCTTGAACTGCTTCGCCAACACCCGAAAGCGCAGAGCCAGTTGCAAATTCGCCAAGCACTTTTAAAACTTTGAACGACGCCCCTGCGCCTAAACCAATTGCACCTGCACCTGCTGAAATCGCAGTGCTTGCTGCTAGAATTGTACCAGCTTGATAAAGTGCATTTTCACTGCAGAACTTCCACGCTTCGTCGTTTTCATACCTTTGCGGTTTGCTTGCAGTTACTTTAAATGAATCGCCGTAAATTGACTTCATTAAACTCTTCACTGTGTGGACATCAGCTTTGCTTTCGCTGTTTTCATAAGGGCCAAATGCAAACAGCCCTCCGCCAAGTCCAGTGTTTCCAATTTCAAGAAACGCCGGCTTTTGAAAACCTGCGCCTAATTCATTTCCAACAAACACGCTGAGATCCGTATCTTTACCAGCTAGGAACAGCGGCGCATTTGCAACGTTGACTGGACAACCGGCCATTTTCACCGCGTCTATTACTTGTATTTTTGAATTCGCTTTGTTTTCGCTAGGCGAAGCGCCGAGGCTAGTGCCAGAGCATAAGTCAAGCCTAGCGGTTATTTTGTAAACTCCACATCCTTGCAATGAGCCAAAACTTTTTGTCACTTCGTAGTTTAACCCATTTAATCTTGAAGTGGCGATTTTAGTTGCAAAATCCTCCTTTGTATTTGCAAGGTGGATAACAGTTGACTTTACATAGTTACCGCCATTTGCACCTGGTTCGCAGAACTTGCGTAACCCATTTGTAGATTGTACTTTTGCATCTGCAATTGAGGCAAGCTGTAATAAGAAATCATCGTATGCTTTTTGCGCTTGTGAATAAGTGCAGTAGTGGCGAGAACACTGTGAGATTAACCCAGTTGCATCAGCGTCGCTTGCTTCGCTTATAACGCGGGTTTGGCCAACACTTGCGTCACTTGCAATTGTCGCGAAGGAAATCGCTTGGCTACCAGCTACGCTGACAGATTGGGTTGCATGGGGGTCAGTAGGGGGAACGCTGGTGCCCCCTGGAGCTAATTCTCCCCACGGCGAATTTTTGTAAATGGCAGGGTCGCCGTTGTAAATTTGAACAGCAACTGTTTTTTCAAACGGTTTCGCACCAGTTGCCTTTATTTTAAGAGTTTCAAAAGAAGCAGTTGCCGCAGTAGGCGTGCATGTAACTGAAACCGCGTCGCCAGCTGCAATAATGTTAGAAGGCGGAAACACGCATGATAAACTTGGAGCTGGAGTTATTTGCAGTGACAACGGCGTTTCGTAGTTGTTCAAAAGTGTGAGGACGCGTTGGTGGTTAGGGCCAATTCCTTTAAATGTAAACGTGAACCCTTTTCCGGAGCGGTCGTTTATGCTGTCAGTTGAATAGTCAACAAAAAACCCGCTTAACAATTCACTTGCCGCTTTTTCATTGTCCCTCTTGCAAGCTTTTTCATCGTGTTTTACAACTACGTTTACTGGCATTTCAATTGTTTGACTCCATCCAGTTGAGTCAGATGCGGTAAAAGTAATTGTCTCTTTAACACCATCTTCCCTTGGCCGAACTACGCATACGCCGTCGGTTGTACTTGTTGGAATTTTTCCACTTAACTTGAACTCGTTGTTGCACTCCCCTTTTGGAGAAGGTGATAATTGTTGGACAACGTTTGGCTTAACTGATTCAAACTGTAAGTTCATTTCATTTGCAACGCCTGTAACACTTGAAATAAACGAGTCGCCAACTGCGCTTACTATTCCCCTGCGTTTGTTAACAAGGCAAATCGTCTGGCTGGCAGTGCGAGTTTTGCCAATGTCAAGTTCGGAAAATGTAAACACAAGCGGCGAATTGTCCTTCGTGTGCGCCTCTATTCCTAAGCCTCCAAATGTTGAAACAGAAGGCGTTATGGACCTGCAAGGCGCGAATTGTATTGTTTCTTCTGCTGGGACTTCAACTTCAATTGCACCGTTTTCAAGCGCTGGCTTTACAATTGAAGATCCTGGAAAAACTATTTTTTTCACGCTTGAGATGCCAAGTGAATAGCCACTCCTATAAGTTAATTCAGCGCAGTTTGGGTAACTTACACGCAGTGCAGTTGACTTCGGGTCAGGCGTCCCAGGAGGTAGTACAAAAGTTACAGGTGCGCGGAGTTTTGTTTGGAACAACTTGCTTTCCTCATCTACGCCTGAACACATTTTAAGCGATATCTTGCCGCCTTTTGCAACCATCGCAGTCCTGCCATTCAACGTGGCTTGGTTAAGCGTCACTTGCCGCGATGAAGGTAGTACTTCCTTGATTTCTTTGGTATTATCGCCGGTTCTTGAATATACTTTTAGCTGAGTACAAGTTGGAAGAACCGCGTTTACAGTTGAACCGCTTTGCTGTACTTGCCCGTTTGGCGGAAAGTCAACGTACACATCTTCGTCGTAAGTTATTTCAAATAATTCACCTTCAGTTGGCCGCATTGCAGTTATGCGAATTGGCTGCAGTGGCTGGACAGTATAGGAACGACCGCCTAAAAATGAGCCGAAGCGCTGGTAATCAATTTGGTTGTTGAATCCAAGCTGCTGGTTAAATTGAGGGGCAAACGCATTTCCGCCTTGAAACGCTTGCTGTGAACCAGGCGGTAAAAATATATCAGCTGCAAGTGTTGAAAGTTTAAGCGAACCATCTGGAAGTGAAACTTCTTGCGATTGTGGAGGAGCTGCTATAATTGCCGGAACTGGAAAGCGCACTTCGAATTCATCTGCGCTGGATTGCCGTACGTAGCCACTTGAAATTTCGATTTGTACACCTGCAGGCACATAGGCGCGTTGCGATGTAACCTGGCTACCTTGTGAAAAGACAATTAACTCGCCATTTGGAAGCTTAACTGGCTGTGACCCGTCAAAAGCGTTTGTCTTTGAAGCAATTGTACCAAATGGAAAAGCTAAGTTGACATCCATTGGAAGTCTCACACCATAACCGCCAGGCACAAAGCAGCGTGAATGGGAAGTGGTTGCAACGTCAACTACAATGGATTTTGAAGTGGTTATCCCTTGGAAACTAGCGATGAATTCAACAGTTCCTTTTTCGCTTAAATCTTCAAAAATGCACTGGTCACTAGCTGCAAACGGCGAAGCGCCTCCAGTAACTTTAAACTCCGCTGTTTCTCCAGGTGCAATTACGGTTGAAACTGGAGTTATCCTTACACCGGGAAGTGTTGACTGCTGATTTATCAAAACCGGTTTTGCCGCTTTGTTGGTTACTTTTATACTCTTGTAATCAACTGGCTTTGCAGGCAAGTCAATTGCAAATTCAAGCGAATCAGCGGAGTAGTCAAGCAGCTGGGAAAAAGACTCAACTTGGAAAATTGCATTAGTGCTAAACGCCAGCTGTGCATTTTGCGTGAAACCAACAACACTCGCAGTTAGGGAAATTTGTCCAGCGTAATTTTCTTTCAACGTGTTTTGCTGGCTGGCAAATGGAATCACGTTATCTTTAATCCGCCCAACTAACACAACTGTCCTTGTTTCGCCGCCTTTCAAAGTAAACACTGGATCACTTACATACGTAGTTGAATACTTTGGCGATGTGGCTGGCGAAACTTGCAGTGAAACTTTCACTTGTTTATCTGGAACAAGATTTGTAATGGTGAAAGTGCTGCCTTCGGTTGGCTCAAGTGAATCAATTGAAACCGCTAAACCGGTTAGGGGTTCAATTGAAACTAATTTCTTTGCAATTGCTTGCATGGTTCCTTTCTTTGCTTTGAAACCCTCTACTTGAATTGAATAGGAGATTTGACCAAATGAACTTGGAGAAATCTCTGCAACGTACGTGCCAGAAGTTTCTTCACGTGCTTCAACTTGACTTGCCAACGCGTTTCCTTTTTGCAACACAACGCGTGCATTTGGAACAACTGTACCGAAATTATCAGTAACCCTAAAAGTAACAACAGTTGCTTCAAACGCGTTTAGTTGCGCTGGATTTACATTTACCTTTAACTGGTTGCCAGCATTGGAAACAGCTACGTGTAACTGCTGTTCAAAAGACGACGGCCCAGTTGCAGTGAACGAAATGGACGCATCATTTGTAAACTTAACTGCTTTTATTGCAAAGAAGCCATCACCCGCATCATTAGCTCCACTAGCTCCATCGCCATTTATTTCAACTTGCCTTGACAAAGTTGTAGAAGTGCCATCGCCTAGTTGCACTGCCTCGCTGTCAGTTTGTAACGTCAACGTAAATGCAGGGTTGGAGGAAGAAGACGATCGCTGTGATGGCAAAGGGGGACTTAGCAAACGATAGTTGAGTTTGAAAATTTCTGGAATAGTTGCTTCAAAACTTCCAGTAAACGCAGATTGTTTCCCGCTTGCCCCTTCGAACCACAACTCTAAACACGCTGTTTCGCTGCATTTTCCCTCGAAGTGAATTGGCAGTACATTTGGCTCAGAGAGCATTGCAAGTAAAGCTGACTTTGTAACTCCTGCTTCTTTGTCCGCTGGAGAATGGAAATTTTCAACTGAACCGTTTAGCAACGCAACTGCATACTCTGTTCGGTGGAACAACTCCACATTTGCATTTTCAACCGCGCTTGTTTGGAACTGCACCTTGAGTTCTTTTGTTCCACTGAACTTGTCAAACGTGAACTGTACCCATTTAAATGAACCGCTTGAGAGTGAAGCGCTTGTACCGCTTGTTGAAGGCAACGGCGTCAAGTCACCAGAAGAAAGAACTTCAGTTGGCTGAACGCGGCGTAGATCTTCTTGTACTAATGTAAGAGAGCCACCACCGCTTCCTCCAGCACTTCCAGCTTCAAAAGAATCAGCGCTTGAATAATCAACTCCGCCAATCATCTTTCCTCCGCTTGAAGAAAACGAAGTAATTACAGCTGCACCGCTTTGCAGCTCTACATCATTTTCGCCTATTTGTACAAACGCTTTAGCAGAAACAAAATCAATTGTGTCAACTGCTTTTAAGATGTATTTTGCACTGTAACGGGTTGCTGGGCTTAAAACAGAAACGCGTTGGTTCTCCTCATTGAAAACACCTATGAATACAAGTTCAGTGTCCGTGGCTAATTCAGTTGAGATAAGTTCAAAGGATTGTGAATTATTTCCAGGCAAAGCGTTGAATTCAGTTGACAAGGTTTCAAACCCAGGGGCTGAAATAGATGCGGTTAATTCACCGCTTTCAATACTTGCGCTGCACACTGTAGTTGCAGTTGTGCATGAGGCAAAGGTGCCATTTGTGCTTGTAAGGGTTACAACTGCATTTGCAATTCCATTTCTAGTAAAGTGGTCAACTACTTCAACATTAACAACTGCCTTTGCTGGTGCAAGAAACAGGGAAACTACACTCCCTTCAATTCCAGTTTCGTTAACTGGCTCAACTTGAAAATCAACACTACCTTCTTGGCCAACAGCGGAAGCGGTAAACGTAACGATGATTAATGGGAGAAATTCAAACTTTACAGTGCCGTCAATGCCAGTTTGTTTAACTAAACCAAGTGGCTTGCCAGCAATGAACAACGCAACATCTACACCTGCAACTGTGTTTCCATCTTTATCTTTTGTTTCAATTACAACTGTGCCTGAATTGCTAGAACTTGCCCTGTGCAGAATAATGTTCTCTTCAGTTGCGCTTGTTATTTCACGTTGAACTGGAATGAACCCGTCTTTTGAAACGCTTGCAAGACACGTTTTACCAATTGCCACGTCAAAACCAGCAATTCCATTTCGCGGCTCTTTTTCTTCAACCACATCAGCACAATAAAGCGCAATGTGTGGCTCTTCAATGCTTTGACCATTGTCATCAATAACGGTTATTACAATGTTTTTTGAATTTTCCTCGGTTTTTTCAACTAGCTTGGCAACTACGCTGGCTTCAGGTTCGTTTACAGCTAGTGTTGGCAAGAACCACGTTAAGTAGCCTTGTTTTGAAACGCTTATTGAAACACTCCTGCCAACCGCTACGTCTAGTCCAACAGTTGCACCGTCTTCTCCGCTTGCCCCACTGGTTATAACTGCGCCAGTTGATTCGTCAAGCACTTTTACAGTTGCATTTGAAACAGGCGTGGTTCCATCTTCTAAATAAACCCTGGCATAAATTGGAGCAGTGCGTTCTTCCCCTTCCCCAAACATACGCAGTGGAATGTTGATGTTCGAAGCTCCAACTTCAACTACTTTTAATTCGTCACGGTAACCAATTGACTTGGCAACTATTGAATAATTTTGATTTGGGCCAACTTGAAACTGTGCAATCGTAGTTGCATTTTCCATTTGTAGCACGCTGCCGTTGCTGTAAAGCAAAGCTATATCCGCCCCAACTGGGCCAGTAACTGTAACTGCAATCACTACGCTTGGGTTATCAATGCGAGTTAAAGTAAAAGTAACTAATTTTGTGTCCTGACCTTCTTCAACAACTGCTTTTTTAGAATCTGATTGAAAATCTGCGTTTGTTACAGCTACTGTTGCGGTTGAAGCGGGTATATTTTCAAAAACCGCTTTTCCCTCTGAATTAGACTGTAGGGTTCTAGTCTGTGAATTGCCATCCGAGCCAGTGAATTGTAACTGTACAGATGCACCTGCAAGTGAATTTCCTTCACCGTCTCGCACGTTTACTGTAAAAGTTTTGGAAACCGGCGCTGACAAGGATAAAAAGGAAACATAAGCAGCTCCGGTAAGTAAAAGTAGGAGTATAACAAGCGCTGGCAATGCAGGTATACCTTTTGATTCAAAGAAGTCGCTTGCTTTTCTCAACGGCAAGCCTTTTTCGTCGCTCCAGTCTAGGAACTCTTGCCACTTTAGGGAAACGCTTTCAAAGAACTCATCTATGCGCTCACGTAAAGTGAGTGACGATTCTTCGTGAATGTCTTTTTGAAAATCAGCAGCCAATTCGAAATCACCGGAGTCAACAACCTAGTAGATTGCCCCACCGTAAAACCTAAAACCCTTGTAGTAATTTAGAGGAAAAAGAGGCTTAAAAACCAGATGCTTTCCTAAGTTATTTGGTAGAAAAATGTTGAATAATGATGCAAAATTTAAACGTGTATTAAAGGAATGCCAAGCTGCTTTTAGCGACTTTACTGAAAGCGACTGGAAGGAATTTGAAAAAACCTGCCGGGCAAAGTGGAAAGTTACCACTCAATGAACCCAGCTAAAAATAACGGCCGTCTGAGCTTGTCGATTGTTCCCGGGTGGGTTAAAATGAGCTGTTTGTTTGCAGTAAACCCCTTGAACTGGGATCTGCCTTTTGTCTTGCCGCCAATTTCAATCACTACATCATTAAGTAGATAATCCGGCGTTTTTTTACCGCGATTAGTTTTCAAGTAGTGGAACTCCTTGCCGGAAAAACGGAGAACCTCTACAAAAAAATCTTCTCTTAGGTCTCCAATACATTCGTCAAAATTACGATACAATAGCCTATACGGGAGGGACAAGCGAATTTTCGGCTCTTTAAGCACATTTGTGCCAGTTGGAAACACGCAGTTTAAAACAAAAGAATTTTCCAAAAGGTGGACATACTTTTCTGCTTTGTATTTTGTTATGCCAACGTTAGTTGCAAGAGAAGAGTAGCTGACATTTTCTCCGCTTGACTTGCCCATAAATTTCAATAAATTTCTTACATGATTGGATTCTTCGAGTGAGATGTGATTCGTCTTGAGCAAATCATGCGTAATGATACGCTCAAGTATATTGTTAAATAAAGGCAAGAAATCTCGTTTTTGGGAAGTAAATGGATAATTTCTTCCGCCTAAATACGCGTCAAACATATTTTCGTACTCAAGTACTGAACCATAATAGTCACGCGATGCCTCTTGGTTAATTAGCTGGTCAAATAAAAATGGCTTAACTATAACATTTTTTTCGAAAAAGATAAGTTCCCTGAACGACAAGGGAGGAATGGAAATAATCCTAGCTCTGCGCGATAAGTCAAAAGCGCCTTGTGATAAAGAAACTGCGGCTGAACCAGTGAAAATCACTTTGATGGATAAAAAGTCGTGGATTTTTTTTAATTCCTGTTCAAACAAAGGGTAAAACTGTAGCTCGTCAAGCAAAAAATATTTGATTCCTTTTCCTTGAAGCTCTTCTGCAAGTGAATAAAGTGAAGTTGGCAAAACAAAACTATCAAGCGAAAGGTAAAACGCTGAGTCAAGTTCAGCTAATAATTGCTTTAGGATAACGCTTTTTCCAACTCCCCTAGGGCCAACTAGCCCAATAAACACTTTTTCCTTAAGAAAAGGCGATACCGAGTAGTAGATAAATCGCTTCTTTAAGTAGGTTTTCCCCTCTTCCCTTGCCTTTTCGCTGAATTCCAATAGCTCCTTTTCCATACTAATATAGCACAGTAAACCCTTAAAATAGTATCATTTTGTCAAATTGATTTGCTAAAATGTAGTACATTTTGTTCAATTGATTTGCCAAGATGTCACTATTATGCTTAAATGTGGCAAAAATACGCTTTGAAAAAATCCCGAGAATAACCGGATCTTCGTCGGCCGCACTATAACCGCAGTCAGTATGATGCCCATCATAGTTAAAAAAGCTCACCATAAGCAAAAAACCGCTTTGGGGACAAAAACATAGCTGGAATGAACCTGCTGTAGAAAAAGCCGCGTTGTAGTTTATCGTACATCATCTGAACAAACTAATTTGAACGATGGGGGTGCTCCAACCACTGCACGCCCATTATCAAATTCCATTAGATACCTAAATCCAGGCGCTAATTCGGATGTGTCTTCAACTTTCCAAACGCCTGTTCTTATTTGACTGAGCCTATAAAGTCGCCCATTCTGAAACACGCGCATCAGGTTAAGATTCATATTATTAGAAGTAATTGTCGGGTAGCCAACGGTTCCGAAAACACTCCATCCAAAAAGCCCACCTTCGTGGCCATAAGCCAAATCGCAATCCACCCTAGGTACGGCAAACGAGGTTTCACATAACGCATTGTTGCGCTCATCGTTCACTTTAACGAATGTCCCAACCGTTGCATCGGCTACGGATATTCCTGTGCTTAACACGCTTGCCGAATCTGACTTGTGCTCAAAGTCGTTATACACTTTGTTATTGATTTCAACAGTGTACTTTCCTGGAAAAACTGCATTCGTTGGACGTACGTTAACTAGTAAATCAAGAGCAGGAGAAGTTGGAGTTTCTAGAACAAAGCGGCCAGTAGCTTGGCAAATTCCATTAAGCGCAGCCCGTTGTGGAGCAGCAGCTTGGAGCGGAGGATAGTAGCACCTTATTGCATAAGAGTTATCAGTGACGTCTAAACCATTTTCTTCAAGCAAATATATTTTTTCACTTTGCGGCACTGGGTTTACCCTTGCAATAATTTGGCTGCCATCTTGTACAATGTTAAACCGCCCACTTCCCCTTGCAAAACCAGGCACAAATATCTGGCTGCCAACAAGATCATCTGCACGGAATCCGCTAAACTGTAACCCAGTTGATTCCAACGCAGTTAGAGTTGTTGCACATTGTGCAATCGCGCTAAAAGTAGCTGGTTGTGCAGTGCAGAAAGTGTTTGTAAAGTCCGGCGGGTTTTTAACAGTTACAGGTATTGGAGAACCTGGTGAAAAAATTTCAATTGGCGAAAATACACTTTGCCATTGAATATCAGACTCTATTACTTGCTCCATTTGGTTAGCTACATTTATTTTTGCGCCTTGTGGCAATTGTTGCATGCCTCGCGGCGTTGAAACTTTTACTTTGAGCCGCACTGCATTATCTAAAACATAGTAAACTGGCTCCGCAGTTGCACTGCACTGGCCTTGGAGGATAGCCCGCTGTTGTTCCTGTTGCGCTGTTTGAGTTGCAGGCGGGTAAAAACATACCACTGGATAGACGTCATTGGAATCTTTTTGACCTACTAGATAAGTTTTTGTTGTTGGTAAGCTATTGAGATTTTGTACAACAAAATCTGCACCAGAGGGCACAACACTATAATAGATAGAGACTGCTTCTCCGCCCGGATTTGGAAGCGCACTAGTTAATCGCGGTATAAATAAACCATACCCAACATAACCAACTGGATTAGATGGATTGGCAAGTTTCACTTGGTTTGCAGAAAAAACTAAACTACTCGAACATTGTTCCGGAACATTGATAACGTCAACTTGTAAAGTGCAAAATGCATCGCCATTAGGATAGCTAACAGTAACGAGTGAATAAGACGGAATATTTTGTGAACTTACAAGGGACGCAATTATGTTTTTACTGGCAACAGCTAAATTGCCTATATTGTACTCGCCTGAAAATTCGTCGCCGGATATTTTTCCATTTGCTGGTAAATTTGGAGAACCTTGTTCAACTGAAAGAGCTATAGATAAAGCGGGTAAAGTGCCACCAGTTTGATAGCCAAGCGTGGCAGTTCCAGCGCATGTTCCAGTAAGGCTAGCTGCTGGTTCTGGCACAGCTGCGGTTTGTTGCGCTGGATATTCACAAAGTAACTCAGCGTAATTTCCAGACGGGTCACTAGATGAATATTTTTCAACTAGATAACTTTTAGCTGGACGCGAGGTTATTCTGTTAACCATCCAGCGGCCATCTTGCCTAGCAGTTCTAAGAAATTGATCAAATGTTTGTTGAGCGGCCGGAGTATCTGGCTTAAACTCAATATCATACGGTTGTTGCCCAGGCACAAATAACTTATGCGAAGCTTCAGCGTTGTTAGTAGCACTAGTTTTACTAAAAACAGCCCCAGCAATCCACACTTCCGAACCTCGGCCTCTTAATTCACCAGCTGGCCCAACTCCTTGAGATGGACTACATGAAGGAAGTGACAACCATTGAAGAATAGCACTACAAAATTGAGATCCATATTGATTTTTGATAATTACATTCTTACTAGTTGAAAATTCAGGCGCTATTGACGTAAAAAAAAAGTTTTTTCCTTGTTCAAAAGGAAGCTTAGTTGCTGAGTCAGTTGAAAGTTCAACAGTTGCTCC
>JAUYPK010000111.1 GCA_030697615.1 Microcaldota archaeon
CGAGACAAATAATCGGCAGTCGCAAAGTTCGCGTAGTTTATGTTTCAAAGGGAGATATGTTGCAGAGAACTGGGTTTCGTTCCGCACACGACGTACTAATGTTTTTTGAAAAAGGCTAGCCGCTATAAGGCCAGTAGCTGAAAGTTAGGTTTTTGTAAACTTTAGCATGTCACTGCTGAAGCGGTTTCTTTGATGGCGTCCTCTTGGAAGGTATTCGACTTCTACGCCTCTTTTCGTCGCTATTTCCCCTGCAGTTCGTAATAAAGCATTTGCAAAGCTCTCTTTTTTTCTTCCATGTTGAGCGAGCCAGGTTGTAGCCTGCTTAGCGCTTATGTCGAGCTGAATTCTGCATGGAGCGTCAGGGTTAGTGGTTAAATCGTTTGTTTCTCTTACTTGACCAAGTCTGTGGATCTGATACCATTCTCTAGCACTTTCAGTTGGCATGAATAAAAACTAAGTAGAAGTTTTTAATAAGATGAGGGGTTGTGTGCCTTGGCTTCCAGCGTGTTTGTTTTTATGTAGCTGCTTTTCTTTGCTTGAAAGGGGATCGCAGCTCCGAATTGTTTTAAACCAAGAACCAAAAACACCATGATACTTAATGGGAAAACCTCCCTGATCGGGTTGGCTTGGACAAATCACAAACATATTCTGTTTCCGGCACACCAACACACTGTCTCAATTTTTCCTACACTTTTTTTATTTCCGTTAATGTGTTGTCTTCACACCTCAATACCACTGACTCAAGTGCAGTTTATATATCTTCTGTTTTTAAAACAAAGTAGTTACAAAAAGTAGCATTTTTGTTGTAAAAACGACAAGCTCCCCATTTAGCGATCACTTTGGCTGCTTTTCGAAAGGTTTTTAAATGGTGGGAGCGTAAGTTGGTAGCTACTTTTTGTCTAAAGTGTGTTTTTTATGGTTTACTCGGTTTCAGATGCAGTTAAGGAAGTGCTTGAAGAATTAACTTTTCTCCACCATTCGATGGATTATAATTTACTGAATTATTCTGCTGTTGCTAGGTTTATTCACCCGGCTGTTTCAACTAAATTAGGTGGAGGCACAAAGCCAAGTTTAGAGGCAGTTGCTGTTGCTGTGCGTCGATACATAGAGTCAAGTGGCAAGGGGAAGAAATCGCTTAAATTACTTGACGTGGTGAGGAGTTGTAAGATTATACTCCGCACTGACTTATGCATGCTTAATGTGCGTCAGTGGCTTGACGTAAATTTCTTAAAAGAAATGGAAGGTATTATTCCAGAAGTTGACTTTCGCGCTGGTGAAAAGCTATACATGGTGACGCGGTCAAATGACTTGATAATAATGTGCAATTCGCGGTTTATGTCAACAATAGAGTCGAAAGTAAACCCGCCAGCTAAGTTAACTGAAAAAAAGGCGGATCTAGCTTTGATAACTATAAATATCCAGCAAGCTGATTTCGACGTGCCGGGCGTACTGCAATTTTTTGTACAACAATTTGAAATGGCCGGAATAAACATTCACGATTTATTCTCAACGCGTGGCAAGATCACGTTCTTGTTTGCACAGCGGGACGCTGCTAGGGCTTATGAGCGCATTAGTGCGGCAATAGAAGCGGTTAAAGCAATACCGTTCTCTTAATTTTTCAACTTTAAGGTGAACATAACTAAATATGGACATTAAGAAACTACTTGAAAGCAGAAAAGATGAGATCGACGCAAAGATTTTGGAGTTCATCCCTAAAAAGCTTGACAAGAATTCGCTTGAAAAAATATGTGGTAAACCGCGCTACGCTTACGACGCCGAAACGGCATCCAAGGCAGTAAATGAACCAATCTGGGATCTACTCTCCCGAGGCGGCAAGCGATGGAGGCCAGTTTTGTTCCTACTTTCGAACGAAGCTTTTGGCGGCGACTCGAAAAAAGTAATGGACTTTGTTGTGATTCCGGAGGCAGTTCATGCTGGAACACTTTGTGTTGACGATGTGGAAGATAATTCTGACCTCAGGCGGGGTAAACCGTGCATTCATAAAATATACGGGGTAGATGTGGCAATTAACGCGGGTAATGCCCTGTATTATCTTCCGCTTTTGTCCCTGATGAAAAACCGCGACAATTTTCCAAAAGAAACTATGCTTAAAGCTTACGAGATTTACTCGCAGGAAATGATTAACTTGTCATACGGCCAAGGCATGGACATCTGGTGGCACAAGGGAAACAAGTACGACGTAAGCGAAGATGAATATCTACAGATGTGCGCTTACAAAACCGGCACGCTTGCAAGGATGAGCGCCAAACTCGGTGCGTTGTTCGCAGGAGCAAACGAAAAGCAGCTTGAGGCAATTGGAAAATTTGCCGAATCCATTGGAGTGGCGTTTCAAATACAAGATGATATTTTGAACTTAGTTGGAGAAGAATTTGGAAAAGGAAAAGGTGCAGGTGAAGACATCCACGAAGGCAAACGTACCTTAATGGTGATTCATACGCTTTCAAAAGCGGATAAAAAAGTCGCTGTTCGATTAAGGGAAATACTACTAGCGCACCCAAGCGACCAAACCGTAATCGACGAGGCAATTGCAATTATACAAAAATACGATTCGATCAGCTACGCTGCAGGCCGCGCGAAAGAAATTGTACGAGTTGCATGGAAAGAGCTTGAGCCGTTGTTAAAGCCTTCAAAAGCTAAAGATTCGCTTAAGTCATTTGCAGATTACTTAATTGAAAGAGAGATTTAAATTTTACCTATGTTAACTCTAAGCGAAGTTATTCGCAAACACGTTTTGAAAAATGCTTTTGACTATGGCAAAGCTACTCCTGGTGGCGTTGTAGGAAAAGTAATTGCAGAGTGCCCAGAAGCCAAAGTAGACATGAAAGCGACCATGGCTGGAATTGATAAAATAGTTGAAGAAATTAATTCGCTTTCAAAACAAGAAATTGAAAATGAGCTGAAAAATTATTCGTTTGTTGAAAAAAAAATAGAGGAGAAAAAAATAGTTTTTCCAAACGTTGAGAATGGAAGCGTAGTTGTGCGTTTTCCACCTGAGCCAAATGGCTATCCTCATATTGGCCACGCGAAGGCGTTTTTTCTAGAGTGGACCGTTGCACGTGAAAACAATGGCAAAGTTATACTCCGCTGGGATGACACGAATCCAGAAGCTGAAAAAAAAGAATTTTTAGACGCAATTCGCGACGGCATAAAATGGCTTGGAATGGACTGGGATGAAGAAGTTTACTGCTCTGACTACATGCCAAAATTATATTCATTAAACGAACAGCTGTTCAAGCAAGGAGATGCTTATGTTTGCCAGTGTTCGCAGGAAAAAACCGCTGAAGGTAGGGAAAAAATGCAGCGGTGCAAATGTGCTGATGCCACTGTTTCGCAGCAGGTTATGTTGTGGAAAAAAATGCTTGACGGTTCTATTGTAAAAGGTGGGGCAACTGTGCGTTTGAAGGCTGACATGGCTTCGCTTAACACGGTTATGCGCGACCCAACGCTGTGGCGTATAATTGAAGCTTCGCATTACAAGCAGGGAAACAAATACCGCGTTTGGCCAACGTATGATTTTCAAGGGTCAGTGATGGATTCACTTCTTGGAATTACGCACCCGCTGCGCAGCAAAGAATACGAGTTGCGCGACGAGCTTTACTTCTACTTACTGCGGAAATTAAAACTACGTGAGCCAACGCTTGTCACTATTTCGCGGCTCTCGCTTCAGAATTCGCCTATTTCAAAACGTTTACTAAAGCCGTTGGTTGAAAGCGGGAAGTTAATGGGTTGGGATGACCCGAGGTTGCCTACGCTTGCTGGTTTACGCCGTCGTGGAATTCAGCCGCAGGCGATTAAGAATTTTGTTTTGTCGTTTGGTCTAAGTAAAGTTGAAAGTAACCCCTCTTGGGAACGGTTGCTTGTTGAGAACAAGAAACTCCTTGAGCCGCAAGCAGAGCATTTCTTTTTTGTTCCAGATGGAGTTAAGTTGAAAATAACTGGAAAAGCTGAAGTGGAAAACCGAGACAAGGCCGCGAACCATAATGTTGCAGGAGTTCAAGATATGCGTAGCGTTTACGTTCCAAAAACCGAAATAGTGAATGGCGGTGAGATGCGGCTAAAGGGATTTGCAAGCGTGAAAATAAAAGGCAAAGCTGGAAATGTGATTGAAAAAATTCCAGAGAAAAAAGTACAGTGGGTTTTTGTTGAAAACGCGGTTAAAACCAAGCTCCTCATTCCGGGTGAATTGTTAAACGAAAACGGCGACTTCAACGAAGATAGCTTAAAAGAACTAAGCGGTTTTTGTCCGCCGAGCGTACTTGAATTAAAAGAAGGCGACGTTGTACAATTTGAACGAGTTGGATTTGCAAGGCTTGACAAAAAGACAAAGTCAACCGCAACGTTCATATTTTCTTGCTAGTCAAATTTTAATCTGTGAATATTAGTTTATGGTTTTTGACCTTGACGTTATAAAAAAAATGTATGGCCAGTTGCCACAGCGAATAGCTGCAACGCGACAAAAGTTACAGCGGCCGCTTACTTTAACTGAAAAAATACTCTACTCCCACTTAGCTGGAGCTGAAATGCAAAGCTATTCGCGCGGAAAGGACTATGTTGACTTCGCTCCGGATAGAGTTGCAATGCAAGACGCAACCGCACAAATGGCGCTGTTACAGTTCATGCAAGCTGGACGGCAAAAAGTCGCTGTTCCCACTACAGTTCATTGCGACCACCTTATAGTTGCGCAAGCAGGTAGTTCAAAAGATTTACAAACTGCACTTGAAAAAAACAAAGAAGTTTACGACTTTTTGTCAAGCGTTTCAAACAAATACGGCATCGGCTTTTGGAAACCTGGGGCCGGTATAATCCACCAAGTTGTGCTAGAGCAATACGCTTTTCCAGGCGCGTTGATGATTGGAACTGATTCGCACACTGTAAATGCAGGTGGATTAGGCATGGTTGCAATTGGAGTTGGCGGCGCAGATGCGTGTGACGTAATGGCGGGCTTGCCATGGGAGTTGAAATTTCCAAAATTAATCGGCGTAAAATTAACCGGCAAGTTAAGCGGCTGGACTTCTGCCAAAGATGTGATTCTTAAAGTTGCCGGCCTCCTTACTGTGAAAGGCGGCACAGATGCAATTTTGGAATACTTCGGACCAGGCGCATTGAATATTTCAGCAACTGGAAAAGGGACAATTTGCAATATGGGTGCAGAAATCGGTGCAACAACTTCAATTTTCGGCTACGACGAGTCAATGGCACGCTACTTAACCGCAACCGGAAGGGAAGAAGTTGCACTTGCAGCTGACAAAGTTGCGGAGCATTTAACCGGCGACGCTGAGGTTTATGAAAACCCTGCAAAATATTTCGACCAAGTGATTGAAATCAACTTATCTGAACTTGAACCGCATGTCAATGGTCCTTTTACTCCTGATTTAGCGTGGCCAATTTCAAAATTTGCACAAGCGGCAAAGGAAAACAACTGGCCAGAAACGCTTGAAGTTGGTTTAATAGGTTCGTGTACAAACTCTTCTTACGAAGATATTACGCGCGCAGCTTCAATTGCCAAACAAGCAGTTGATGCTGGCATTAAAACAAAGTCTGAATTCGTAATTACGCCTGGCTCTGAACAAATTCGCTACACTGTTCAACGCGACGGTTTGTTGCAAATTTTTGAAGATATTGGCGGAGTTGTGCTTGCAAATGCTTGCGGGCCATGCATTGGCCAATGGGCGCGGCATTCCAATGACCCTAATCGCAAAAATTCAATTATGACTTCGTTTAACCGCAACTTTGCAAAACGAAACGACGGTAACCCAAACACCCACGCGTTTGTAGCTTCGCCTGAAATCGTAACTGCATTTGCACTAGCGGGGAAACTAACCTTTAATCCGCTTACTGATTTTTTGGAAAACGAAAAAGGTGAAAAAGTTAAACTCACTGAACCCCAAGGGATTGAACTTCCGCCTGCTGGGTTCGGCGTTGAAGACGCGGGTTACGTTGAACCAGCTGAAAACGGCAACGCTGTCAACGTAATTGTTTCCGCAACTTCTGACCGCTTGCAACTTCTTGAGCCGTTTCAAAAATGGGAAGGAACTGACTTGCAAGGGTTGAAACTGCTCATTAAAGTAAAAGGGAAGTGTACGACTGACCACATTTCAATGGCTGGCCCGTGGCTAAAGTACCGCGGCCACTTGGATAATATTTCAAACAACATGTTAACCGGTGCAATAAACGTTTTCAACGAAAAAGCGGACAGCGTGAAAAATCAGTTAACTGGCGAGTATGGTGCAGTTCCGAAAGTGCAACGCGCTTACAAAGTAGCAGGTGTTGGCTCAATTGTTGTAGGCGAGGAGAATTACGGCGAGGGGTCTTCGCGTGAACACGCTGCAATGGAACCGCGGTTTTTAGGTGTGCGGGTTATTTTGGTTAAGAGTTTTGCGCGTATTCACGAAACTAATCTCAAGAAGCAAGGCATGCTTGCGCTTACGTTTGCAAACAAGGCGGATTATGACAAAATCCAAGAAAACGACACAATCGACGTAACCGGTTTAACTTCATTTACTCCGGGTGTGCCACTGAAAATATTATTGTTCACAGCGACGGTTCAAT
>JAUYPK010000115.1 GCA_030697615.1 Microcaldota archaeon
AGGGTAATTGACGCGCATCCTGATGCGCTTAGCCGTCTTAATGGGGTTTTGTTCACTGCAAATGATTCAGTGCGCCGCTTTTTCCTAGCTAAATCTTATGGCAAGTTCGATTTAGGTGCTGAAGAATTCGTAGTTAGCCAAGATTTTCCAACTGTGCCTTCGGTTGTTCAAGAGCTCGGGAGCAAAGTTAACTGGAGCGGCGTGAATGGGGTGATTGCAGTGCATGTTGGTGACTGCGGTAGTAATATTGACGCTGACGGAGGCGGTGCTTCTCCCCAAGAATTTGAAACTCCAAATGGAAATATTTCCCTTGGTTATATTTACATAACTGCATGTGGTCTTTACCCTCTCGGGCAAGAGAATTTCCCAGCTAGGACATGGTATATTTTGGCTCATGAGCTTTCACATTCAATTCTAAACATGTTCGGCCATGCTAACCTCGTGGATAGCTTGCCGTTTTACCTTCAATACAACCTAACTCCTAGCAAACTGGCCTCCGTGTGTTCAATTTCTTTTAATAGCAGTGACCCCGAAATCAGAAGTTTAACTCCGTCTCGCGGTTGTAAAGTCAACGAATACGGGGATCCGTTTGATATCCTTGGCGGTGGGTCTTCATTTAATTCCAGTAACCAGTTTTCAGTTTATGAAAAGCAGCGAGTTGGCTGGATTCCAGAAACAACTACTACAACTGCTATGCTTACTTCTTTAGGTAATTATGATTTGTATCTATACCCGCATGATTTGGCTCCAAATGAAGCCGATTATTTAGTTCACGTTAAAATTCCAAAAGGTCCATACGGATTTTATTCAGTTGAATACCGCGCTAAACTAGGCGAAGCTTTTTCTCCTGGTGATACGCGTGTTTTGATCCGCTATGGGTTTCACGGAGGTGGCACTTCTTTAATTGCGGTTCTTGCGCCTGGCGAGGCTTACACTAATGACGCAGATAATTTTGCCATTAACTTCAATTCCGTTTCTCAGTTAAATGGAATTAAAACCGCGGATATTAATGTAAATATTAATTGAATGGCACTAGGCTAGTTGTTTGTTCCATAATCTGTGGTATCTTTGCCTTAACTTAGCGTTTTCAAGAAACTTTTTTATAAGCGGGGAGTGTATTGCTCCAGTAATTGCAATTATATTTTGGTGTTTGCTTGCAATTAGCTTTTCTGCCATTTGTAAACTTCTATAAACAACTGCGTAGCTCGCTGCTTTTTTTATTTGTTTTACTTCTGGTTTGTGTCCAAAGAGTTCATCTATAACTTCTTGCAGTTCTCTCCTATATTTCAGACTATTAGCCGCTTGGGTTATTGAATTTTGTCCATCCATTTCAGATAATTCCCTATGAAATTGAAATGCCGTATCCACCATTTCATCACGGTTTGCCAGTTTTCCTAGAGACGCTGGAGTTTTTTCAAGTGAATGTACTGTTTGCGTGTTTAATAGCTCTCTAGGTAGAAAAGCAGGTGCATTTGCTTCTGCATGTATTTCTGCCATTGGGTTTGCTAGGCAAATGCGTTTGATAGCATCTCCAGTTTCCGGATCAACTAGCGTATGTATGTTTCTACCGTGCTCAATTCCAACTAGTTTTATCTTCCTTTTTCCTATTCGAACGTCATATTCAATGTGAGTTGATAAATTCATGATTTTATGCTCCAGTTTAAATTTAATTAGAAAACCAACGCTTAAATATTGCACTCGTGTATTTTTCTTCCAAGTGATTTTAATTTAATGCCTAACTGGGGAAACATATCGCTGAAACTCCACAAGAAATGGAAAGGAAAACTAGCAATAGCCAGCAAAGCGCCGTTAAAAACACGTTTTGACCTCTCCACCGCTTACACCCCTGGAGTGGCGCAGCCGTGCTTAGAAATTGCAAAACGTCCAGCCGCAGCTTACGAATATACTTGGAAGGGAAACAGCGTTGCTGTGCTTTCCAATGGTACACGCGTGTTAGGTTTAGGCAACATCGGTGCGTTGGCAGCGTTGCCAGTAATGGAAGGCAAAGCTATTCTTTTCAAGCAATTTGCTAACATTGACGCTGTTCCAATTTGCGTCGACGCAAAAACCGTTGAGGAAATGGTCGCTGTTGGAAAAGCAATTGCGCCAACTTTCGGCGGAATAAACCTCGAAGACATCAGCGTTCCAAATTGCTTTGAAATCGAAGACCAACTCATCAAAGCGCTTGACATTCCAGTTTTTCACGATGACCAGCACGGCACTGCAATTGTTACACTTGCTGCGCTTCTAAATGCACTTAAGGCAACTCAGCGCGACATCCGCACAGCGGGGATAGTGTGTAATGGGGTTGGCGCAGCTGGAAGTGCGATTTTGAAAATGCTCTACGTTGCTGGAGCAAGGAATATAGTTGCGTTTGACTCAACAGGCGCGTTGACAACAAAACGAAAAGACATCACTGGTAGTTACAAGAAGAAATTGCTTCCGCTTGTTAAAAACTTCAACGGCGACTTCGTCGAAGGGCTTGAAAGTGCGGATGTTTTTATTGGAACAGCTGGTAAAGCAAACATCCTCACGGCTGAAATGGTTCGCAGTATGAATTCTGATAGCGTAATTATTGCTTTGTCTAATCCTAATCCGGAGATTATGCCGCCTTTAGCGTATAGCGCTGGGGCGAAAATAGTTTGTACTGGTCGGAGTGATTTTCCAAACCAAGCCAACAACGTGCTAGTTTTTCCTGGTGTTTTTCGCGGTGCGCTTGATGCTAGGGCGAAGAAAATTACAGCGAAGATGAAGCTCGCTGCGGCTTATGCGCTAAGTGGACTGGAAAATCACTCCG
>JAUYPK010000116.1 GCA_030697615.1 Microcaldota archaeon
TGTTTATAGCGGATATACTTAAAATTTTCAGATAAAATAAAATTAAGTGGTTGAATATTTATGGAGCTAGTAATTGAACGGAAAACATGCCGCGTTTGTGGTTTGAATAATCTAACGCCAATTTTATCACTAGGCGAACAATACGTAACTAATTTTGTAGAATCTCCAGAAAGTGAAGCATTCAAGGGGCCACTAAGCTTAGTGCTATGCAAAGTAAGCGATGGCGGATGCGGATTACTCCAAATGCAGCACACTTTCAACCACGATGTACTGTACAAAAAGTATTGGTACCAGTCAGGCATAAGCACAACTATGGTAGCTGCACTTCAAGACATTGTGAAAAAAGCTAGCGAAATTGTTCAGTTGTCAAAAGGTGATATTGTTATTGACATCGGCGCAAACGACGGTACGCTTTTACGTCAATATGATTTGTCAACTGGAGTTCAAACGATTGGATTCGAGCCATCTAATCTCTATGCAATGGGAGAAAAAGGCACTACGAAAATATTTCACGATTACTTTAAGCACGATGTTTTCAACAAAGTATTTGGAGATAAGCGCGCTAAAATTATAACCGCCATATCTATGTTTTACGACCTTGAAGATCCAAATTCCTTTGTAGCAGATGCCGCAAAAATCTTAGACGCAAACGGGGTTTTCATAATACAAATGAACTACCTTGGGTTGATGCTTGAAAATAATACTTATGATAACATAAGCCACGAGCACTTAGAATATTATTCGCTTTTCTCCCTTGAAAACCTATTGAAACGCCATGGCTTGGAAGTTTTTGACGTTGAACTTAACGACGTTAATGGCGGGAGTATCCGTACATATATCCGGCATAAGGGCGCTAAAGTAAACGCGTTTCCAGGCGCTGAACTTAGGTTAAAACAGCAACGGGAAGTTGAAAAAACCCTTGGACTTGAAGACCAAAAAGTTTACGATGAGTTTGCCAAACGAATAGAAGCGACAAAACAAAAATTAGTGGTATTTCTCAAACGAGAAGTTGCAGCTGGAAAAAAGGTTTACATTTATGGTGCATCTACGCGAGGGTTAGTTGTGCTTCAATACGCTGGAATTGACAATAAACTTATCAAAGCTGCTACTGATAAAAACAAGGATAAATGGGGAAAATATATAGTTGGAACTGGAATTCCAATTGTTTCAGTTGAACAATACCGCAAGGACAAGCCAGATTATCTATTTGTGCTACCGTATCATTTTCTCAAAGAAATAAAAGCACAGGAGACTGAATTTATGTCAAATGGCGGTAAGCTTATAGTTGCCATTCCTGAGTTTAAAGTCATTGATAAAGGTGAATAAATTTATGAAAAAAATATTTGTAACTGGCGTAACTGGATTTATTGGCAGTCATTTAGCGCAAGAGCTAATAAAAAAAGGGCACGATGTTTCAGTTTTTTTAAAATATTCTACAAGCAGGAACATGCAAATGCTTGAGCCATTTCTAAAAGGAGCCAAGCTGTACTATGGCGATTTGGCGGATTATCATTCAACTGAAGATGTGTTGCGGTCAGTTAACCCTGAGGTTGTAATGCACCTTGCTGCGTTGAGCCCAGTTCGTGACTCTTTTGAAAAACCTTTTCCATTTGTGCAAAATAACGTAGTTGCAACGCTCAACATAGCGCATGCAATGCTTAAGCTTCCAGATTTTAAGAAAAAAAAGCTTGTTTACGCTTCAACTGCAGAAGTTTACGGAATCCAAGAAAAGCAACCAATTGTAGAAACTGCAGTCCTTAACCCATCAAGCCCATATGCAAATACAAAGGCAATGACCGACACTTATCTTCGCATGATGGCTTCAGTGTACGGTTTAAACGTAACTATAATGCGCAATACGAACACTTTTGGCAGGAAACTTGACACTGGATTCTTTGTAGAATATATAATTACCGCGATGCTAATAGGAGAAACGGTTTACGTTGGAGCTCCAGATTCAATCCGCGAATACATGTACGTTTCCGATCATGTTGATTCGTACATAAAGGCAATGGAACACTTTGAAATAAGTGGAGAAGCTTTCAACGTTGGGCCGGGCACGAATAAAGGGGTAACTAATAACGAAATAACCTTGAAAATTGCGGAAATGATTGGCTTTGACAAGAAGAAAATTATTTTTGGAAAATATCCACCTGGTTATCCATTGAGGCCAATTGAATCTGACCAGCCGTTCATAATTTTAGATGTAACCAAAATAAAGAAGATGCTTGGCTGGAGTCCCAAAGTAAGTTTAGAAGAAGGGCTTGCTAAGTCAATTGCATACTGGAAAGAAAAGCTTAAAAAATAATATAAATTATAGCAAGAAGCAGAAGTAATCGAGAAAATGCTGCTTCTTGCTAGATAGCAATCTCATACAACTTTGTCAGATTATTTTATGAGATTGCTATAAAAGAAATTAAAACGCGCCCTAAACCGCCCACTTCTTTATTTTATTTTCCGCTTCTTGAATATCTTTTGCATTGTTTACACTTATCCAATCCTCTTTTTCAGACAACATATACGCTGCGATCTTTCCTTCCTTGGCAAGTTTGGTGAAAACCAAGTCTTCAATTGAACCAGTTGCGGGTATTAGGTTGATGAGTTTTGAATTAAATATATAAATTCCAATGCTTACTGGAATGTCCTGTAATTTTGGCCCGTATTCAAAACCAGTGACTTTATTGTCACTTCCTTTTTTCACTACGCTGAACCTACAGTGAAACGGTGCAATTGCCATTGTGATAAGCGGCTTGAGGTCATCGTGTCTTTGAATTAAATTAGAAAGTTGTAAGTTTGTCAATTCATCTCCATTCATTGCAATAAAATCTTCATCTTTAACAAAGCGGTTAATTGCAAGGTGGAATCCTTCTGCCGTTCCGCCATCAAGCGTATGTTCACTTACATCTACCTCTAGCCCAAAATTGTTGTTCTGTTTCAAAAATTCGTATATTTTTTCTTTTTTGTAAGCAACTCCAATTACGAGGTGAGTTATTCCCTGGTTTTTTAGCCATTCTATTATCCATTGCAACATAGGTTTGCCAGCTACTTCAACTAACGTTTTAGGCTTGTCATTTGTCAAGGGTTTTAGTCTACTTCCTTCACCGCCTGCAATTATAACCGCTGTTTTAAGCATCTTTAATCCCCATTTTTTTAAATTTCAAAAAATTTAATAGTCGCATTTATTTCTTTAGAATCTTTTTTACTTTTTAACCCATTGCTAAGCGGTTTAGCCTAAAATTTGCTTTACTGCAGTTACGATTTGTTTGCTTGCGGTTCCATTTCCAAACGGCTTTTGGCCGCGTTTGAACTTGAATTTTCCGCTTAATGCAAGGTTAAGGTAATGCAAGGCTTGTTGTTTATCCGCGCCTACCCTGATTGCAGCGCCGCTTTCCTCAGCTTCTTGGCGTTCTGTTTTAAGCCTGAACACAACGCATGGCTTGTCAACTGTTGCTGCTTCTTCAGTTTCGCCGCCTCCATCTGTGAACACTGCGTTTGCTTTGCTAAATGCCTTGAGAAAGTCAAAATAAGCCAAGTTGTCAACTAGGGTAATGTGGTTTGCTTCTTTGAGCTTTTCTTCTAGGCCAAATTTTTTCGCTTGGCGTGCGGTGTTTTCAAGATAGATAAAAACAACTGGCTTTTTTATTTCAAT
>JAUYPK010000117.1 GCA_030697615.1 Microcaldota archaeon
CGGGGTTTTTCCAGCAATTCACAACGCAGATTCCAAATATCGCGCTGCTTTTTGTGCCTCTTGCGGTTGGGTTGACGCTTCTACGTAATTCGCAAACGTTTCAAAAAATTGTTGATGCGTTGTGGATGCCTGGTTTAATTGCAGTGCAGTTTTTCCGCCTCCTTGGAGTTTACTTCTTAATTCTCTATGGCCAGGGTTTGATGCCTGCTGAGTTCGCCTTTCCATCTGGATACGGCGATATACTTATCGGTTTAACTGCGCCGATTGTTGGCTATTTGTATTTTTGCAAAAAAAGTTATTCAAAGCAGCTTGCCTTTCTTTGGAACTACGTTGGCATACTAGACCTTTTCCTCGCAATTGTGCTTGGCTTCTTCACTTCCCCTTCGTCGTATCAGTTACTTGCACATGAGTTGCCAAACGCTTTGCTCTTCGCTTTTCCACTTGCGCTGGTGCCAACGTTTGCAGTGCCGCTTTCAATTTTGCTGCACTTCTTTAGCTTGAGAAAATTAAGAAATAAACCATGAGGATAAGGGTATTCCACAAAAACGTTTTTCTCAACTAGCGGATTAATATCCTTCCCTTATTTTAAAATTCTTGTAAAATATGCGAATAATTATCACCGGCGTTCCAGGCAGCGGCAAGACAACGTTAGCTAAAGCGCTGGCGAAAAAACTCAACGCGGAATACATTGACCTCAACGCACTCGCGAAGAAACACGCTGTGCTGCGAAAAAGCGGAAAGGAATTTGAAATCAATTTGCAGAAATTGCAGCGCTTTTTAGTTGTTTTTCTAGAGGGAAAAAAGCACTTTGTGTTGGAAGGCCACCTTGCGTGTGAAATAAAAATCCCGTGCGACTTGGTTGTGATTTTCCGCTGTAACCCGCTTGTGTTGATGAAGCGGTTAAAAAAACGCGGCTACAACAAAGCAAAAATCGTTGACAATGCGCTTGCCGAAGCACAGGATTATTTTCCAATTAAAGTGGCGGAAAATTACCGCGTAAAATATATTGAAGTTGATTCGACAAAACGGCTTTTGACCAAGAAGCTCACGAATTTGGTGAAAAGGGGTACGAGTTGCCGGATAAACTGGGGCAAAGAATTGCGTTGGCTTGCTTCGCAAGGTTTATAAGCTTTCAATAGATAAAAAGTTGTATCACACTAACAACTCTAGAGGGTGCGTGGAAATAAATATGAACATAATGCCGTTATTACTTAAGAAAGAAAAAGGAGAAGGGGAAGAAGGCGAAGAGGAAGACTTCGACGAAGAAGAATGGGAAGATGACGACTTCGACGATGAAATAGAAGAAGACGATGAGTAAAAAGGCCGCTCAATCGCCGCAGACCTTCAGCACAATTCCAAGGAATTGTGACTGAGTCACAACCCAAAAGGTTGTGCTCATTTAGACCTCTGGCTTTTCTTTTTTTTGTTTTTCTCTTATTTTTCCCTTTATTTTTCTTAACTCTTTAAAACAGCTTTTTTCCGCCTAGTTTAGCTTCGCTGTTTTCTTCTCTTTTCTCAGCTGTTTTTGTTTCCACGTTTCCTTGGCTTTGGGTTTCTTCGCTTTGCGGGTTTTGCTTCGTCTGCATCAGCTGCAATGTGTTTACATCTGTCGGGATCACATCGTCTTTTTTCACGCCGAGTTTTTCAAAGAAGTTAAACGCAAACGTTTCAGCTGCTTCCCTGGCTTTTAGGAATTTAGTTGCTGGCAAGGAGATTTCAATGAAGTCGCCAAAGTCATCTATACTATTCGCGGTTATGCCAATTATGCCTGCTGTGAATTGCCACAATGTTATTGGCCGCTCAAACGCTTTTTTGTACCCAAATTTTTCCAAGTAAGGTTGAATAGTATATGCGCTTGCCACTTCTAAATTTAACTTATCCTCCTCTTGGATCATGTAGCCATCGAATAGCAAACTTTCCTCTTCAGTTTTAGCATTTACGCGTACAGTGAAATAAGCGTATACATTTTCGCCGTATTCCTTGTAATAAACAGTGTCGCTGTATTCGCCGCCTGCAATAAAGCGGGATTTTTTGCGTAGCTGGCCAATGTAGTTCTCAACATCTTCAACAGGCGCGGTTAGCCGCGCTTCGGGTATCTTCCATTTTAGTTCGTGTTCCGCTTTTTTCTTCTTAATAAAAGTGGATAATAGTGTTTCAACTGGGTTGTTGTTCGAATTGGTCGTTATTGCCATTTCTTTTCATATACATCAAATACGCCGCGCCTATTAAAATTATCACTAGGCTCACTCCAATTGCCCATAGCTTAGGCTCATCGCCTGCGCTAGTGATTTGACCAGTTATTTTTCCGCTTTGCTGTAGGCTCGTTTGTTGCTGTTCGCGGTTAATTTCCTGTGCCTTTAGCAACGCGTCTGTGTATTTTCCACTTTCCCAGCTTTGCTGTGCCTTTTCAACTTCTTTGTTTGTGCCATTGGAGCGTTGCTCTGCAATTGCGATTTCCACGCTTGCTTTTCTCTGCGCTTCTTGAATTGCGCTGTCCATTTCTCCAATTTGTTTTTTCAATTCACTGGTTTTTTGGCCAGATGGGTTTTTCTGTATGTTTTTTGCCTCTGCCTGCGCTTTTTTCAAGCTGGTTTCAAACTTCAGCTGCTCAAGAGTTTTCTTTGTTGTTCGGCCATCAGTGTAAAACGCTTCTAGCCCCGCGCTTGTAATTTCGTCAAGCTGTTTTAACAACTCCCGCACTTCAAAAGTAGACGCGTTTGTTTCACTTTGTTGGCCGGGCGATTCGTTTTTCTTTTGAACCGCCATTGCGGTTAAATAAGATGCTGTGGAGTTTACGCTTGTTATGTTTCCGTTTGTTGCATTGCTTGATAAACTTGTTGTTTTTCTCTTCAATGCATTTTCAATGATGTTGTTCAACGTGGTTTGGATTTCGTCAACTTCACTTATTTTTTCAGCTAATTGGCCACTTCCGCTAAACGCATCGCTTATCTCCCCCAATTTTTTCTCTTCTAGGTTAGTTAAGCTGTTTTCAGCAGCAAGTGCCTGCGCGTTGTTGTAAGTTTGTCGCAATGCGCCGCCTATTTTATCCTCGATTAATTTGGTCAACATTTCCCTATTTTCGTTAGTTTGTTCTTCAAGCTGTTGTAATTCGCCAGTGTTGGAAGTTTCGCCAACTAATTCATAGATACTTGTAAGCGACTTTTCTATTTCCCCTGCGCCTGCAATTTCTTTTACAACCGCCGCTTTTGCCATTCTCTGCAAGTTACGGATCTCTATTTTTAAGTTTAGCTTTTCACCTTCGTCAACTTTGCCACTGTACACTTCGCGTAAGTTGCGTAAGTTGTTTGCAAGCGAATTGAGGTTTGATATTTTAGAAAAGTAACTATCTCCTAGTTTTACGCTTGCAATTAGTTTTTTTGCCATGCTT
>JAUYPK010000129.1 GCA_030697615.1 Microcaldota archaeon
AGTTCAGTTGCAATTCTACGCGGGAGTGAAGAGGGAAACGGTACTCTTCAAGCTAATGTGGGAAGTGGCTTTGCTGCAAATTCTACTGTAAAGATTGTTTCAGCTGATGGCTTTCGAGCTTCGCAGTTAATTGTTTATCCAGCTTCGCCGTTTAGGCTTGCCAACGGCCAAGTAATGGCTGTTGACACTGACTTCTTTGTAGTTGGCCGCAACGCTAGCGGCGTGTTTGGACCATTACCTGGAGCGGTTAGTCTTCGTTTTAATAATCCGGCTCACGCCGCATTCGCAACTGTACTCCCTGGCGGGGTTATTCAAGGTGTTGGCCTTGGCCAAGCTGACCTTAACATCTCAAGCGGAAACTTATCAACAATTATTCAAGTTATTGTAACTGGATGCACGCCTGACGTTACCCAGGAGTGTACTGCAAGTGAAGCTGGTTTTGATGCTTTGCTTGACGGTCAGTTGAAAACATGTTTAGCTAATGGTACGTGGGGTTCTTGTACAGATATAGATTTTTGTAATAACCTTCCAGGTGCTTCGATTCCTGCACCAGTTCAAGGTCCTGCTGATAATGTGATTTGTCCGAACTGGTGCCAATCTGCAACTGGTGATCTAGACTGTGCATGTGACTCTACTGTTGTAAGCCAACGCGTACGTGTTTGCAGTGACTCCGCTACTCACTGTTGGGGCACTTTCACCTGTGGTTCTGATAATCTTTATAGTTCTTGCATTGCTAGCCCGTCGTGCACTGGTGCGTTGTTTGATGGTACAATTATTCCATCTAGCAGTGGTTACTTCAATGGTTTCCTATGCGCTTCAACTACAAGTGGATTTCCCTCTTCGCCTAGTGTCTCAACTTTATCTTCTTCTCAGTTATGTAGGTCAGTTGGATCTACGGCTGTAGTTGCTTCAATTGCAACGCCTTCAAATTGTCAAGCTACGCAAAACGTGCCGCTTGAGCTTGTTGCTTTTCCAGGACCGGAAAGGCCGGTTAACCAGTTAAATATTCGGCTACTTAGTCGAGATGAGATTTTAGCTTCGTTTAAACTTACAGATGTAACACGGGACAACGCTATGTTAAATGTAACAGATAGATTTTCTGGCACTTCGTTCCCGTTGTTAATGCAGTTGAACAATCCAGTTTCTTACACTGCGAATATTACTTTGATAGGTACAAACTTGACTTATGTTCGTCAGAATAGTATAAATAAACTAGCTAATTTCACTTTCGGGTATAATAGTTGTTTATATCGCCTTTCGGTTATTCCCATCTTCCCCTAATTTTTTCTTTTTTTTTCAACTTTTAGAAATTTTCAAACGTATTCCGCCAGCGAAAATTGTTTGCTTTTGTCGTCTTCGAATAGCGACGCGATGTCTCTTTCAATTAGCAGCAGCCGCTGTTTTAGGTAGTTTGGAAGTTGGAATTCAGCGACCATTTGCTTGGAGAGTTCGAGGTATTTTTGTATTCCGCCTTTGTTGATTGTTAGTATTATTTTTCCTGCACACCTGGCGCATTTTCCGCGAAGTGGAACGCGCCTGAATTTTTCATTGCAATCCACACAGCGAAATATCTGTCGGCCAAACGAGCGTAGGTTGCCGTATAAGTCTGGGAAGAAGTGGGATGAGATTATGCGTTCGGCTGCGCCTGCTGCGTCGACTGCCCTGATGCTTTGCATCATTTTTAGTTCAGTTGCAACTTTTTCCCTCATGTTGCCCAACGTCACATAGGCAGTTTCAACCGGCCCTTGCAATGCAGCCGCGTGGGTGTATTTCAACCCTTCTGATTCTCTTGGGGTGCCTAGTCTAGAGGCTACTGTGTCTACTTTGATTTCAGTTGCAGAGGCGTTGCGTATACACGCGCGGTAAAATTCAAGGGGGTATTTTTCGCATACGTCCATCGCGTGTACTTCGTCGTCAACTTCACTTGGGTTTAACACTGATGACAAGACTAGCGGCGCGTCCATTTTTCCACCACGTGTTGCTGGCAAGAATTCGCGGGAGAAATTAATAAGCGCATCTACAAGAAGCATGTATGCCAATTCGTCGCCGTCGCAATTCCTTCGAGTAGCGCAGTGTACGTATGGATGTGCTAGGAGTGCACGTGCTGTTGTGAATCCAATTATTCGAGTTGTGATGCCGGCGCTGATGTGTGGCGCGATGCAAATTGTGAGTTGGCCAACTAAGTCTTCCATTTTTTTCGCGTTGTAAAAAGCAGGTAAGCCGTATAAGTATACTAGCAAGTCGTCTACAAAGTTTGCAACATGCACTGCGTATTCGCCGGATGTCTTGTTTATGATTATATCCTGCGGCTTTAATTCAACCACTTGGTTTTCTGAAGTGAGTGGCTTGCCATCGTTGTCTGTATAGTATCCTAGTTCAATTAATTTTTCTACGCTTGTTCCGATTTCTGCTGGGATGAAGTGAGTTATTGGGATTTCAGTTGCGTCTATGCGGCAAGTTCCATCGCGGAATACGTAGACGTCGTGCTTTGCGCGGAGGAGCGCCTTTTCAATTACTTCGTAAGTTTTTCTCGAGGATATTAAACCAATTACTCCTTTGGCATCGTCGAACCCAGTAGTTTTTACTCCAGCTTCGTACATTGAAAGTAGGTCAATTGCTTGTTTTTCCGCTTCTTTTGCTGGCTTTTTGCATCTTGGGCACTTTTCACTGACGCATAGCGACCCGCATTCAGTGCATTGCCTTGCAAGTATAGTGCTTTTTGAGCAGCTTGTGCATTGGGGAAGTGGGGTTTTCGACTTGCAGCTTGGGCATAACCTGATTGAAACTTCAACTTGGATTATTCGTTCCCCTTTGTTTTTTAATTCTTTAACTGCTTTGGCGATGCTGCGTGTTTTGCCAGCGTAGCTTCCAAGGGGAAATAAGCCGTGTACTGGAGGTTGCATGCGGCGTTCCTTGGATTTTTCTGGCCTGCCCATACTTGCGCCGATGTAAGTTCCAGCGCGGTTTGCAATTTCAACTCCGCATGTTGCTTTCAAGAGTTCAAGCGTTGTCTTGTCTTCGCTGTAGTTGCTTTCTAATTTTGTAGCGTCCAGCTTTGCCGCGTTTAATTTTACTGCATCTACCTGTGTTAGCATTCCAAGCGGAAACAACAGTGCAGCTGTGTCAATTTCATTAACTGTTATTTTTCCATCGACAACTTTATGTTCCAAGCCAAGGTTTTCCAGCGTTTCTTTTTTTTCATTATTTAGCTGAATGGAAAGTACATTTTCTGTTAGTGTTTCGTTTTGTGTAAGTGTTCCTTTTTCTGCAATCCATTTTCCAAGTTCAAGTATTTCCACTGTGGTGAAGTCCGACCAGAATAATGTAAACCGCGGCGCAAGTGAAACGCCGTGTTTTTCAGAATGTTGCAATGCTTCTTGAAAAGAGATTTCTTCGCATTCTTCCTTGGTTTTTTCAACTCCTTTTTCGCGGAGTTCTTCTGCGTACCATTCGCTGCACCATGAAGACGCGACAAGGGGGTGGTTAGCTTTTGCAAAGTCGCCGTAGTTTATCAAAATGTCGCCGAGAAAAACTATTTTTTCAACTTCTCCACGTATCGCGTGTGCTTGTTCAAGTGTTTTTACGCGTATCACGTCTCCATTTTTTAGTTTTACAAATGGACCGTCTATTGACTCGCATGGGGTTACAATGCATGCTTTGCCTGGCCGTTCTATTTTAACTTGTGTTCCAATTGCTGGAAAATCTTGCAAGACTGCCATTGTAGCTGGGTGAATTGCTTTTGCCGCTATTCCAGTTAACCGCGTGCGTCCATAGCGAAGCGTAAACGCCCCTTTTCTACTTGGATACGCGAATATTGGCCTACCTGCAACAATGTCTTTTAAGTATTTGTCGTTTGGTTTAATTTCCAACTTTGCAGCGGTTTTTGTAACTTTAACTAGTTTTTCAACCCAGTTCCATTCAATTCCAGGAATTTTCTTCCAAATTTTCATTATCTTCGCCGCTTTCAAACAGACGCCTTCACTCATTACAAGCACTGCCCCGCCACGAACCCGGTTTGACTCCACGTTTCGCACGTTTTTGTTTACATTTACCTCATATTCTTCTGTTGGTTCGCCGTCAATGCAAACCGCACAGTTACGCACAATGTGCCGCACCTCATCTTCAGTTGGCGTATATTGACCAGCGCGGGTCTTGACGCTGTACAAGTTAATTTCTTCTACGTACCTGTTTACTTCTACTTCAAGCGGGCGGTAATTTGAAACTCCCATTTTTACACGGCAGTAATCCGCCAACAGTAGGGTAAACGCTTGGCCGGTTCCACCTGCGCCGCGAATTGGGCCTGAAAAGTATACTGAAAGGTATTCGCTGCCGTCCGCGTTTTTCTTAAGTTTTAATCGTATAACTCCTTCGATTGGTGCACTTACTACTCCTTCGGTGTAAAGCGCCAAACCAGTTCGCACAGCTTGTTCGATTTTTACTTCGCGTTCATCGGTTGCGTTGCAAAGCGTCTTCGCGTCCCACTTTCCTTCTAGTATCTCATCAGCTATTTGCAATACTACGTTTTCCCTATCTTTGCTTGTTTTCATTAGTTCCCGAATGTGCACAGCGATTCCACTTGGACCAACTAACCCCTCTACGCGGCTTGCAACATCTTCAGCTGGTATAATTTCCACTTCTCTACTAGGGTCCTTGCTTTTTTGCCTCGCTTGTCGACTAATGTCATAACTCTGGGCAAACTTCGCCTTAATTTCCGCTATGTATTCTTGATGTGTCATATTTTATCTTCGCCTAGGAAGTTCAACACTTGTAAATTTTGTGTTTTCAAACTGTACACTGGCACTTGGCACGGTGTTGGCTCGTGGCCAAGTTTAACTTGATACTCGGTTTTGCCTTGCCAACAGCCTCCGTTTATTACCATTGTTCCGCGGTAATTTGTATAGCCGTTTCTGTGAATGTCTCCAAAGTGAAAAATGTCCGGCACTTCTTCAAGCACAGTGTAGTCGCGTTTTTCAGGTGCAAATGGAACGTTGTCGCCGTAAATTGGGTTTAGCAATCGGCGGCGTAACATCTCCACGCCAACTTTTTCGGGGTTCAAGTGGCAGTTTCTTAAATTAGGTAAACTATTAATCATTGAATACATTGTTGAACCGTGAAAAATAACGTGGTTAAAACCATGCACTTTTGCAAAGCACGGGTTGCTCACAAAGTGGATGTTCTTGTAACCTTCAACTTGCTTCACAAATTCACGTGCTAAACGCGGTTGAGGTAGCGCGCCGCGTACAGCGTCATGGTTGCCAGGCGCAACAAGGACTTCGACGTGTTCTGGAATCATCTTGAGGTACTCGCAGAGAATTTCGTACTGGGTGTAGATGTCTTTTGTTAAAAGTTCTTTTTCTTGGTTCGGGTAAACGCCAATTCCGTCAACTAAGTCGCCAGCAATTGAAATGTACTTTATTTTCCCTGCTATTTGTCGTTCGTTGTCGTTTCCTTGGCCGTTGAGAAAAGAGATGAACTTCACGAAGCTATCTTTCATAAAAAGTTTACTTCCTATGTGGAGGTCGGAAATGCACGCGATGGCAATGTCGTCTTCACATGTTTTTTTAACCGGTGAAATTGGTAATTCAGGCCATGTTATTTCTTTTACAATGAACAACTCTTCAGCAGAGCTACCGTCAAAAGCAATTACTTCGTCGAGGATAATTTCATCCGCTTTTTCTCGCATTGGAGAATTTTTCATAACTAGACACTTTACGCTTGTTTCCTCATCTTCAAGTTCAACAATCACGTGGCCGTTTTTCGTAACTTGTTTTTTGAACACCATGCCAATTATCCTTGCAGTTCTGCCTCGTGCAAATCCTTTTACGCTTGCAATTGGGACAACTGGCGTTTCACTCATGCGGTTTTTCAACACGCCTTTGACTCGCTTTAATCGGTCTCTAAACAAACCTACAAATTCTTCAACTGTGCCAGTGCACCTGCTTTTGCCACTTATGTCCAGCTCTTCGTTTATCTCAAGCTGGCTCGCTATATCGGCGTTCAGCGGCTTAAAATCCGTGCGTTGCACTTCCACTCCAGCCGTGGTTTTTTCAATTGTTTCAATTGAACTAATTATTTCTTCTGCTAGTTCGCCAGTTATTATGAAATTGCTTGCTTCGATGCATTTTGCAAGTGCTTTCAACGCTTTTTCTTCTGGTAGCTCCGCTAGTGTTTGTAGGGCTTCTGGTGAAAGTAAGACTTTTGCTTCGCTGGCTCGCTGTAGCACTACGTGCCTAACGTCGGAATTAGGTTCCATTGACTGTTTCGCTCGCTGTTTAGAAATTTTTAACTCGCCCCGCGAATGCAGGGACAATTTCAATTAATAGATAAATAATGAGCGGTTGGGTTTTTTTAACCAGTTGTTGGCAAAATAAGCTTTTGCTTTAAAGCGTTTGTTCTTTTAGTATTTCTAGTTCGCTGAGTAGGTTCCATACGGTTGTTCTGCCGTGCATTGGCATGTTGATGTCGTTGACAATTTCTTCCAAGGCATGAATTGTGCCTGTTAAAACGGTGTTTGAATCCTTGGTTTTGTCACTTAGCCTAATTTTAGCTTTGATGATTGAAGCGCGGACGTTCTTTGGAATTGACGTATCTTCAGAAAGGGTTTCTAGCATCTGGACAAGCGGCGCAAAATCTTCAAATGTAACATCTTCACTAGCCATTTTTAATCAACTGTTTTGTACTTAAAAGAACGTAATTCGTTATACGTTTAATATATTTTAGTGTAACTCCGGCTTTTTAAGGCTTTTACAAGGCCGGGCAGTTAATTGAATTGTTTTAATGGATTTGGAAGATAGTTAGTTAGAATCGCAACATTGGAATGGTCGCGAATTACATCTCCGAATTTACCTTCAATATCGCGGATAATTCCATGTAGTTCAGCGACATTGCGCGCATCGATATCAATTTCTAGATCCCAATTGCCGATTACGCGGGTTATGTAGCAAATGTTCGGGTGACGTTCGCAGTAATTGATAAGCTCCTTTTCCTTTTCAGGTGTTATGTGCTGGAACCAAAAGAAA
>JAUYPK010000131.1 GCA_030697615.1 Microcaldota archaeon
AAAACTAACAAAGCGCCAATTAAGGAAAGCAACAAAATGAACCAAATGTGTGGAATCAATGCGCTTATGTCGACCATATAAAAATTACACTTGCAGCCTTTAAAATCTCGCGCTTTTCTTTTTTCCAGCCCATTGCCATACGTGCTTTTATTGCGCTTTTGTGTACTACTTTAACACTATGGCCGAGTTGCTTTTCGCAGTATTGTTTTACCTCTTCTTACTAGTTGGTTCCTTTTCACTTGGGTACCTAGTGCTTCGCTTTGTCTACCCAGAGATCCGCACTTTTAACAAACGGGACAAAATGGTAACTGTTGCAGTTATAGGCGTAGCAATTTCCCTCTCTACAATTGCACTTGACTACACTGTATCCGGCCAACGTGTCTTGTCACTTGACTCTTTTTCAATGCCATTGATGTTCATCACCGCACTGTGCTACTTCCTAGCCCTTCGCGTTTACTTTCTCTACTCTTCAGCTAGCCGCGAGTTCATAACAATAGGCATACCAATTGCCACAACTGTGCCTTCAACTCCGCCTAGCAAATTAAAAAAAGTCGAAACACCGCTAATAGCAGTAAATGCTGCAACTATGCGAAAAGTTGAGCAGCCTAATGTGATTTCAAGAAAAATAGACGAGATAAAAAAGAAAATAGAGGAGAAAAAAACTGCGAAGCCACTTGAAGCTAAACCGCAGCTTCCAAGCCAAGCGGAGTTCGAAAAGCTTGAAAAAAAAATAAGGGAAAAAATAGAAAATGAAAAAACAAGCGAAGTAAAATTATTACAAGCGGAAAAACGCCAGTTGCAAAGCAAACTAGAAGCGGAAAATGCAAAGCAGCAAACGGAAAATACGCGGCGCGAAGCGGAAAAAGTCAAGGAGTTAAAGCAGCTTGAAGAGGAAAAGAAGAAGTTGGAAGAAGAGAAGCGTAAACTACAAGTGCAGTTTGAACAAGAGCTAAAGAAAAAAGAAGATGAGATGCGTAAGAAACTCAAAGAAGAAAATAAACGCTTAACTGAAGAGGAAAACAAAAAAGCAGAGTCGCTTAAAAAACTAGAAAAGCAAGCACAGCTGCAGGTAGAACAAGAACTACTAGCGCGCAAGCAGCGGTTACAGGCTTCAATTGGCGAATCTGAGACTTACCTTGAAAAAATAAAACAACGCGTGGAAGAAACGAAAAAACAAGAGGCTAAAAACAAGAAAAAAATTGAAACTTCAGCTACGCCTGTAACTGTACAAGACGTGAAAGGTGAGCATAAGATTAACCAGTTGAAAAAAGATTCAATTAGTCAGCCTGTTGAAGTTGAGTTAAATGTAAAGGCAATTCTTCCGCCAGTTGTTGCACCTTTGTCAACTGCGCCGCCTGTAATTGTGCCGGCTGTTATTTCTCAAGCTGAAAAACAAGTTGAGAAAAAAGTTGAAAAGAAACAAGTGGGCTTTTTCGACTCGTTATTCGGGGGCAAAAAAGAAACTCCAGTATCGGCAGCAGCTCCAGAAATGGCAACTTGGAGAAAAGCCAAAGAAGAGGAAGCAAAGAAATTAATGGAAAAGAAAAAAGGGATTGAGGAAAAGAAAACAAAGGCGCAAAAAGAGGAAAAAGAACTTGAGGATTTGCTTAAAACAGTTACAAGGGAAGCCGAGCAAAAAGCAAGCATAGAAGAAGGGGGGCCAGTTCATCGCCGCTATTTGTTAAAAGGGCAAGTGAAAGTAATTGCAAATAAAGACGTTGCACAAAAAGAAGAGTTTGCATATATGGTGCAAGATGTCTATTCACAATTACATTCGACTCAGCAACAAGCAACTGTTGGAGACGTGTTAAAAGTCGACGCGCCTAAACAGCTTAAACAAACACAAGCACCACTTACAAACTCGGAAAAGAAAACCGCTGGTGGGGAAAAAGAATGGCAAACCGCTGTAAGCGTAAAGCCAGAAGCTGGAGTTTCAGTTTCGGACATCCTTGGAACTGACTTGTTTGGACCTTCAAAGCAAGCTCAATCAAGTGCGGCTGGAGGTGGTGGAGTTCCATCTACGCCTGCTGGTGAATTGTTTGCATCTGAATCGGCACCTACGCCTCCAGGTGGCGAGGATATATTTGCACAGTTATCGCAAGCTGCAAGTGGCGCCCCAAAGCAACAAGCGCAAACCCCTGCGGTTCATCCGGTTGAAAAGTCGGACGTGTCTTTTGTCCAAATCCAAGCTGAGAAGGGAGTTGGCTGTCCAACTTGCCACGCGAAGAGTTCAAAAATAATCTTCTGCCCTTATTGCAGCACTGGAATGTGTGCGAATTGTTCGCCTTCAATTAAGCCGCTTGCTCCAGGGCAGTTTATCTACGTGTGTCCAAAGTGCGGGGAAGAAGTCAGCGTAAAGAAAAAAGCGAGTTAAGAGTTTCTTTTTTCCTAATTCTAAATTTTTACCCTGTATCTTGCTGGTATGAGCCCTTTGAATAAGCTTTGCTGTGCGGCGTGCAACGCCCGTTGAAACCCGGTATTTGGCAATAGTATAACGTCCCCTTTTCGGTTTATCTTTGCAAACGGGTGAGTTTTACGAAGCGCTTCAATCCTATGCTGCCCAGCTGCGTCGATTGAGGTGGAATATGGCGTAGTTGCAAAGGCGTTGCGGGTAGA
>JAUYPK010000135.1 GCA_030697615.1 Microcaldota archaeon
CGCAGTTGTGGAAAAGTGTTCGTTTGACTCCCTCATTGCATTGGAAGAAACTACTCCGCGAACAGCGTTTTCAGCTGCACACTCTGGGTCAAAACCGCCTAGTGAATTAAAACAGAAGCATTTTGAAACCGCTAAGTTAAACGCAGCTGGACATTGGTAGTTGCCAAGACTTGCAACGGTTTTCAAAGTGTTCACTGCATTTGCCACGTCCATCGCAGTGCCAACATAGCTACAAGCTTGTGACCACTTGCCGAGAAATGAGGCAAATCCAGGCGCGTCGCCTTTAACTGGATCAATACCAGCAAAGTCATTAAGTTCATCAGCTAGAATCGCGTCGTAAGCTTTGCCGCCTACGAACCCGCCAATTTGTGTGCCAATTAACATACCTGGTGGGCCAAAATAGGAGCCAACTGCACAGCCTGCAACTGCGCCGGAATAAGTCTGTGCAAAACATGAAACTAAAGCGTTTGGAATATTTTTGTAAAAGCGCTTGAACATCGTGTCTGCCTGGTCATCTGAAGAGTGCCGCACGTCTTCAACTTTAAACGTGTTTCCACTGCAAGTTTTTGAAACTACGCCAGGATAAGCGCTGTAATACCAGCCGTCACCGCAATTACGCAAGCATTGACCACCGTTTATTGACAGCTTGCCGCAGAGTTTCAATGGTTGAGAGCATGAAAACGTGTCGTAATCTTGTACAGTTGTTTCAAGTGGCTTGAACTTTGCAAGTTGTACTCTTTCCCCGTTTGCCGGATCAATTGCGTATTGCCAGTAGTAGTCATAAACTCCTTCTACGTTGCGGCCAGTTTCACTGTCACTGCACTTGTCGCCGGTTAAACCATAGAATGAAAACTCATCGTCAGAAGGACCAATTGCGCCGTTGCCGTATTTACCAGTCCACACTTCACCTGCTAAGTGGTAAATAATTGGCTTTTGGCGAATGTCTACAAAAGCGGAGTATGGAAACATGCCAAAAGCACACGGGTGAGGCGGGTTGCAATATTGCCTGCGGCGGAAAACAGTGTTTGAAAGCACGTTGGTTAACTGTTCCTTAGTTGCCTTCATTGAATCAGGCTGGTTTTGGTAAGTAACTGTGATTTCATTTGCTGTGCCGTTGACAGCGTAACTACGCTGGGCTTTTCCATTTTCATCGCTGTGTAACGCTGGATCAAGCACAGTGAACAACGCGTCTGGTTCGAAGTTTCCAAGCAAAGTAGTTGAAATTCCAGGTTCATGCGTCACTATTGGTTTCAACCCTTGAACTGGAATTATCACTTCGTTGTCAGAAACTTTGAAATACGTGTTGGCAGTTGCTTCGTCTGTTCCTTCAAATATTGCAACGAAGTTGTCCTTTGAATATTGGCGGTTGTTGTAAAGCATGTGGATGTAAGAACCATCTACTCCAAGTTCAGAAACAGGCGCCTCTTCCCATGTTTTTTCACTAAGCGTAACTGCACGGTAAGCTGGGCGAAAATCAGTGACTAATTTATACTCTGGAGCTTCTGGAACAGAATTTAGAGTCGAGCTTAAAACTAATTCTTGGTTGACGTGGATGTTAAGCGGAATTTCAATTGCTTGCTGCGTACATGCAGAAACAGCCCGTAGAACAGCTGCGTTTCTCGTTATTTTAACTGCGTTGGGGTTTTTTGAATTGAACTTACATGCATCTGTAGAAGCGTCGTACTTTAACATTAGCATTTTGTCGCCATATGAATTGTATTCTTCTGGAAGTGCAAGCGCTGAACGCGGGTCGTTAACTTGTTCAAAGCAGCCAGGCGCTAAGTCATTGATAGTTGTAAATATGAGTTGTTCGCATGGCGCGTTGGAAAAGTTGAACAACAGTATCAACGCATCTGCTGGCAAGAGTGGGTCAACTTGAAAGTCAAGCGACTCAGCTTTTTGTGACTTGCCTGAAACGGGGTCAACTAGTAATAAGTTAAGCTGGTCATTTGAACCGCCTAGCGAAGCGTTGTAAAGCAACACGTAATGCGATGGCAACGCGGCTAATGCAGAGATTTGTTGCGGTAAGCCAACTAAATTAATGGAAGTTGAAAGCATTGTGCTTCCATAAGTGAGCTTAATTGGAAACAATGGGTTAGCTTGGAGCTTCGCGTGCGTTTCAATTGAACCAGTTACTTTTGCAGGTGTTTTTACAGTTGCAGTGTACGAGTTTTCAACCGTATTGCTAGAATAGCTTTCAACATTTAATGGAACGTCTTGGTTAGCTGTTTGTAGTATTCTTAAGAAATTACCTTCGGATTGGAACTTTAACGGCGTCCCTTCGTCGAAGTTAGGGTCGAAGTCAAGAATAGAATAGTGTAAGAAAAGTGGATTTGGAAAAACGTCATTAGCAGTTGCATTTGTTATAACTGCAGGGTCAACTTTGAACCCTTCACCGCCTGCCCTTGACCCTTGGCGAAATTGGAGGGTTAAGCAAGCTTGGTTAGTGCATTGCACAACTTGGTCAACTACACTTGCAACTTTGTACGTAGTTTTTTCCACATCTGCAGCACATTCACTTTTTGCAGGCGTTTCTTTAAGCGGGCCAAGCGTTGCATCTGACGGGAAGCGAACATAGCTGCCGTCATTGAAAACAGCGTAGGCGCGGAAAGAAACGTTTAACCTAATTGGAGTTGACTTTGTTACAATGAATGGGATTTTAATTTGGCTACTTACAGCCCCGTTGTACTTATCGCTTTGTAGAAAAGCGTCAATCCATTTGAAAATGCCAACGTTGCTTGGCGCAATTGGCGAATTGCAATTGCCAGGGTAAGAGGTTCCACCGCGTAAAACGAAATCACCGCTGTTGATTAAATCAGGTTGATCTAAGGGAAACCCTTTGAAGATAACCGCGTTGTCGCTTGAAGTTGAAGAAGAATCGTCGCCTAAACGCAGGTAAACCCCTGTGCCATTTGTATTCTGCTTAAAGACAACGTTGAAAACAGCAGTGTAAGTTTTGCCCGCCTCTAAAATGCGGAGGTTAGTTGCGTCTGTTGCTGTAACGTCATCACCGCTTTCGTCTACTATTTGTGGTTCTCCGGCTAGTATGTCAGTTGTTGTAGATGGAATCATTATCACATTAACGTCGCTTATAGTGTTTGGCAAGAGGGCAAAAGTTTGCATTTTGTCAAAGTATCCAGCTGCTTTTGCTATTACCGTGTAGGTAACTCCAGATGCAAAGGTTAAGTCGCATACGCCGT
>JAUYPK010000136.1 GCA_030697615.1 Microcaldota archaeon
GCTACATAGTCTTGCAAGTTTAAACGCGGCTTCGTTTGCCTCTGTACCTGAGTTCGAGAGGAAAACTTTTTCACCGCCTGAAAGCTTGCACAGCTTCTCTGCCAAAATTAACTGCGGTTCAGTGTAGTACAAGTTAGTCGCGTTTGTCAATTGCATTGCCTGTTGTTTAATCGCTTCGCTAAATCCTTCATTGCCATGTCCAATTAGGCATGTTGCAATTCCGCCAACAAAATCCAAATATTGTTTGCCGCTTGAATCATTGACGTACATTCCTTTTCCGCTTGTTAGCAGGATATTGCTTCGTTTGTACGTGTGCATCAAGTGTTTTGCTTCAATTTCAACTGCGGTTTTAAGCTCCATTTTTAACCAACTCTGTTCCGATTCCCTCTGGGGTAAACAGTTCAACTAACAACGCATGTTTCTTTGTCCCGTTTATCAAGTGGGCTTTTTTCACGTTGTGCTTAACTGCGTCTATACACGCGGCTATTTTTGGCAACATGCCTGCAGTGATTTGTCCATTTTCACTAAACTGATTCGCTTCGTCTATTGTCAAGTGCGTCATAACCTTGCCGTTTATTGAAACGCCGTCCACGTTTGTTAATATGGTTAGTTTCTCTGCTTGAAGTGCAATTGCTAAGTTAGAGGCAATTGTGTCTGCGTTTACATTTGTACACTGGTCTTCCAATGTAGTGCCAAGTGAGGATACAACTGGAACGTTTCCTTTGTGCATTTTTTCCACTAGTTGCTTTGTGTTGACGTGGGTTATTTCGCCGACAAACCCCAGCCCTGGATTTTTTAACTTAGTTTCAATTAATCCAGCGGTTGCGTTGAATGCCTTTACTCCATTGTTTGCAAGGCTAGCTACGCATTCTTGGTTTATACTGTTAAAAACTTTTTTTGCAATTTCAAGCGTTGCGCTGTCAGTTATGCGTAGTCCATTGACTGTTTTCTTCTCTATTCCTGCTTTTTTCATCTCAACATCTAGAAAAGGTCCACCGCCGTGCACAATTACTATGTTTACGCCGAGCTGTCGAAGGATTGCAACATCTTCAAAAAACCACTCCTTACATTGCTTGTCGACCATTGCGTTGCCGCCGTACTTCACCACCATTATTTTGCCGCTGAATTTCTTAGCGTAGTTAAACGCCTCTAGAAGAATTTCAGCTTTTTCAACGTAGTTGGTTTTTTTCAACCTATACTCTGAGTTTATTGAGATGTATTCGTACGAAAGGTCACACCCGTAAGCAGTTGCAGTTTCTGTGCCGTTTCCAAGGTCAACATCAACATTTAGTGTTGTGCTGCCCGCGATTTTTTTAGATAGTTCCACTTCGTCAATTGGAGTAGGCAGGCCGTTTTGTAACACTGTTACGTTATTTATTGCTATTGTGATTTTGTTGATGTCAAATTCTATGCCGGAGTTTCCAATTGCGGATAATGCCCGCCCCCAGTTTGGGTCGCTTCCAAAAACAGCTGCTTTGAACAAGTTGGAGTTTACAATTGACTTGGCTGCTTTTCTCGCGTCGCTTTGCGTTTTTGCACTTGTAATTTTTGCTTCGATTAGTTTAGTTGCCCCTTCGCCGTCGCTTGCAACCATTTTTGCAAGTTCGAGGCAAACTACGTCAAGTGCTTTTGCAAACTCTTCTTTGTTTGCTTTTCCTGCAATTCCGTTTGCCATTAGGATCGCCATGTCTGAAGTTGAAGTGTCCATGTCAACGTTGATCATGTTAAAAGATTTGTCGACGCTAGCTCGCAGTAAAGTTTGTAATGTTGAAGTTTCAACTTCAGCGTCGGTTACAATAAAACACAACGTAGTAGCCATGTTGGGGTAGATCATTCCCGACCCTTTTGCAACGCCGGCTATTTTGAAATTATTTCCATAAACGCAGATTTGCTTTTTCCGAGTGTCAGTTGTCATAATTGCCTCGGCAAAGTTACTCTTTGTTGAAAGCAGCGATTTAATCCCACTGTCCGCTATGTTTGGAAGTATGTTTTGCATTGGTAGTGGTTTTCCAATTACGCCAGTAGATGCAATGAGCACGCTGTTGCTGCTTATTTCAAGTTGCTTTGCAACTTCTACACATATAGTTTCCGCATCTTTAATTCCATTTTGTCCAGTGCCGACGTTTGCGTTTCCACTTGTTACAACAATAGCCTGTGCAACTCCGCTTTTCAAGTGTTCCTTTGTAACGTAGAGCGGTGCGCCTTTTACGTTGTTCTGCGTGTAAACTGCAGCTGTGTTGCACTGCTTTTCACAGAACAACACTGCAAAGTCGTTGGTATTGTTAGGTTTTATTCCAACGTGCTTTCCCAGCGACGTAAAGCCGGGAATTGCTTCGATTCCTTCGTTTGTATTAATGTTCATTTTATTTGCATCAACTTCAGCATAAGTGCTTTTTGTACATGTAGTCGATTTTCAGCTTGGTCAAACACAATCGAATTGCCACTGTCAATCACGTTGTCAGTGACTTCTTTGCCTCTTTCGGCTGGCAAGCAGTGCATAAAGTATCGGTTGCCAATAAGCTCTGAGTTTACTCGGTATGGTTTTAGCTTGGCGGTTTTTTCGGCTTTTTGCGCTTCTTCTCCCATTGACACCCAAACGTCAGTATAAACCACTTGTGCGTTTTCAACCGCTTCTTTGGGGTTCGTTGTCCATAAGTCCGGCTCGACGCTTGGCTTGTACTCCTTTGGAGTTGCAACGTTTATTTTTATTCCGAGTTTCTTTGCCACTATTATAAGCGAATTGCACACGTTGTTCCCATCGCCTACATATGCAATTGTCGCGTTTGCTGGGTTTGGAATTTTTTCCAATACCGTCATGCAATCTGCAAGCGCTTGGCATGGGTGGTGCTTGTCAGAAAGCGCGTTGATTACCGGAACAGTTGAATGTTTTGCCATTTCAATTATAGTATCGTGGCTGTACGTCCTTGCACATATGATGTCTGCATATCTGCTGAGGCATTTTATTTCATCTGCTAAACTCGCCTTTGCCATGTGCGTTGTCGAAGTAGCTAAATAGATGCCGTGCCCCCCGAGTTGAGTCATTCCAGCTTCAAACGAAACTCGCGTTCGCAGCGAAGCTTTTTCAAACCACATTGCAAGCGTCTTTCCCTTAAGGGCTTCGCTGTACTTTTCAGGGTGTTTTTTCACATCTAGTGCAAGCTCGATTAACTCGTGTATCTCTTTGCCCGAATAGTCTTGCAAGTCAGTTGCGTGTTTGTGCGCCTTGTTCATTTCCTTAGCGCCCCGAGTTTTAGCCGCAGTGCGTTTAGTTTAATGAAACCCTTAGCATCAGTTTGGTCGTAGTTTCCAAGCTTGTCCATTGACGCGATGTCCATGTTGTACAGCGTCTTTGGCGACTCTCTACCTGTAACGTTGACGTTGCCCTTGTATAGCGATAGGTAAACTTTTCCTTCAACGTGTTCTTGGCTTTTGTTAATTGCAGCCATGAGGAATTCCATTTCTGGACTAAACCAAAAGCCGTAGTAGATAAGCTCAGCTACTTTTGGCATAAGCATATCCTTCAAGTGGCAAACCTCCCGATCCAGCGTAATCCCCTCTATGTCGAGGTGTGCTTTAAGGAGGATTGTGCCGCCCGGAGTTTCGTAAACTCCTCTTGATTTCATTCCAACAAAGCGGTTTTCAACTAAGTCTATTCTACCAATTCCATTTTTTGACCCAAGTTCGTTTAAGTATTGGAACACTTCAAGCGATCCAGTTACAGTTTTGTTCTCAGTTAAGTTCGTCACTTTAATCGGCACGCCTGTTTTGAATTCAATTACAATTTTAGTCTCTTTGTCAGGCGCGTTTTGTGGCGAAACTGTCTTGAGGAACATGTCTTGGTTAGGCTCAAACTTCGGGTCTTCAAGCTGGCCAGCTTCGTAGCTGATGTGCATTAAGTTATCATCCATGCTGTAAGGTTTTTCAACAGTTGACTTAATCGGAATGCCTTTTGCTTTTGAATAGTTAATCATATCTGTTCTTCCTTTGAACTGCGCGAGGAATTCTGGAGTTTTCCACGGGCTGATTATCTTTACGCTTGGCATCAAAGTCATGTAAGCTAGTTCAAACCGCACTTGGTCGTTTCCCTTTCCAGTTGCGCCATGCGCTACGTAATCGGCATTTTCTTTTTTCGCCACTTCGATTTGTGCCTTTGCGATTAACGGCCTTGCCAAGGAAGTTCCAAGCAAGTATTTACCTTCGTATAACGTGTTGGCTTTAAGCGCTTGGAATATGTACTGTTCGACAAATTCTTTTTTCAAATCTTCAATGTAAACTTTGCTTGCGCCAATGCCCAGCGCTTTTGCCTTTGCCGCTTCAAAGTCCTCTTCTTGGCCAACATCTGCGATAAATGCCACTACGTCGTAGTTTTTGTCAATAAGCCACTTCAAAATGCAAGAAGTGTCTAAACCACCAGAATATGCTAGTACTACTTTTTCTTTTGTCATTTTCCTCACCACTTTTTAAACTTTTTTTAAACTGTTACTTAAATAATTCTCTCTTTTTTCTACGCAACAAAAGTATAAAAAAACGGGTATTTAAGAGTTGCGACTCAAATGTTACATTTTAATACAATAGTGTTCCATTTGTAACTATTATGGAAAAGGTTAGTGAGCTTGTTTGGCTTTATGTAAAGCGGCGGCCGTTTTTGCGCGAGACGCTGCGTGAAAAGTTGGTTAACTATTCTGCGCTTGCTAGAAAGATTTCGCTTACTGTGCTTCGCGATAAGCGGAAGACTAGTGCGGTGAAAATGGCGCTTGTTAGGATTGTTGAGAAGATGAAAAAAAGCGACACGGATTTAGAGGCTAGCATTTTTAACATCCTTAGCCAGAGTACGATTAGTATTCGTAATAAAGTTGCTGTTGTAATTTCGCGTTCGCAGCTCAGCGACGTAGAGTATCTCTCTTATGCTGAGAGTAAGAACTTGTTTACTTATGTTGTGGAAGAGGCTGAGCTTGAAAGCGTGAAAAAAACTAAGAGTGTGTTGCGGGTTGTTGATAATTTGAACTTAATTGCTATTCATAGTCCTGTTGAGCTTGAAGAGACGCCAGGAGTAATTGCGTATTTGTTAGGCGCGCTTGCCAGCGAGGGGATAAACGTCGTAGAGGCAATTTCCTGCTATACTGACACTTTGCTACTAGTGCGGCAGCCGGATACGATTCAAGCGTATGAAATACTATCCAAGCTCACTTCTCGTTAACTCCAAGATACTTAAACGCGGCTAGTTTTGCCGCTTTAAAACCTAACAACGCGCATTTCAAACGCATTGGCGAAAGGTTAATCCCAAGCAGCTCCAACGCTTCTTCTTTTGACATCTTTACAACTTCCTCTAACTTTTTTCCCTCAATGTGTTCACAGAGCATTGACGTGCTAGCTTGGCTAATTGCACACCCTTTGCCGTTAAATTTTATTTTTTCCACTTTTCCGCCTTTTATTTTGAGTTGCACAGTAACTTCGTCTCCACACAGCGGGTTAACCTCGTGGCTGCTAGCGTCAGGTTTAGAAATTGTTCCAAAATTGCGCGGGTGGCGGTAATAATCCAAAATAATTTCGCTGTACATTTGGGTTGAAGATGATGTTTGTGTCATTTTTTCTCTACCTTTTTTGCAGTTCCTTTGTCGGTGTTTACTTCTATTAAATCGCCGTCTTTGAACACTTCAGTTGCATTGCCTGTGCCAACTATGCACGGCACGCCTAGTTCTCTGGCAATTATTGCAGTGTGACATGTTATTCCGCCTTCGTCGGTTACAAACGCAATGCATTTACGCATTGCCGGAACATAATCTTGGCGGGTCATATGTGCAACGAGCACGCAGCCGTCTTGTACTTTGTTTAAATCTAAATTGGTGTGTACGATAACTGCTTTTCCAGTTGCTTTTCCTTTTGCGCCGGTTATTCCCTTCACTTCTCCTAATTTTGTTTCTTTGTTTAAAGCTAGTTCTTTAGCTGCAATTTCTTTTGCCTTGTGGCCTGAATAAATTTCAATTTTTTGTCCTCGCTGTATCAGTAAGAAGCTCTGATGGCGTTGTGCGGATTCTTCTTGCATGTGCTGTACACTTAGTTTTCCGTTTAGGAAATCAATTATTTCTTTATTTGTAAACAGCGACAAGTCGCTCGAAGTCAAGTCGGCGCGTTTTCCAATTTCTTCGTAGAGTTTTTTCAATTCTAAGTTTAGTTTTTGCCTTAAGCCGTCGCGGTAGTCGCGAAGGAAAACTGAAAATTTCAACATCTGAATTAACTTGTACATTCGAGACTCTTGAGCTAAGTTAAGCGCCTTTAGCTGTTCGTTGAATTTTTCTTTTCTGTCGATGAGGCTTTGTTTGATTTCAGCTAATTCTTCTTCTGGGTTTTTGATTTTTTCTAGTTCGTTCAAGAAATGTTTGATGGTAAATGGTTCGTGGTTGAAGTCAAACATTGGAATGTGCTTGAACTTTTCAGTATGTTCAATTAGTTTTTCTTCAAGCTCTACTTCACTTAACTTATTTTTATTCCGGGCTATTTCGAGCAGTTCCAGCCTTTCTTTCATAGCGTCGTTTAACTCCAGTGGAGAAGAAAAACTTAATAGTAGTTCATCTGTTTTTCGTTTGTCTCCCAGTTTTTTTAACAATTCTGACCGGACAGTTTCTGCCATTGGTTCTCCGGTGAAAAAAATTATCCACATTCTTGTGTAGTATTGATCGTTCTTGTCTGCGATTTTTGCATTTATTTTTGCAAGCTGTTCATTGCTTAGATTCTTTAGGTCAATTGAAAGCGTGTTTTGCACTTCTCTGAGCGTATTTTCGAGAAACTCTTTCGCTTTCCATGGCAAAGTGGTTATAACTTCTTCGCTGTCAAGGAGTTTATAGAGGCCAGCGTGGTATTTTTCCCATTCTTGCTTGTCAAGGTAATAATCGCTTTTATTTCCATCCCAGTAGGTGAGGTTATCCCTGCAAGTTACTTCGTAAACTTTTTTTTGCAACTGTAAAGCGTTATTCCAAGCTATTGCGATTTGCACGCCGATTCTCCTTGTGATAAGTTTGTGCCATATTGTCATAATTTGAACACCTTCTTGCATTTTTTAAGGCCGTTTACAAGTTTGTCAACGTCTTCCATAGTGTTGTAAATGTGGAACGATGCACGGCATGTCGCTGTTACGCCGAGTGTTTCCATTAGCGGTTGGCAACAGTGGTGGCCAGAGCGAATTGCAATTCCTTCTTCGTCTAAGATGCTGCTTACGTCGTGGCTATGCATGTCGCCAACATTGAAACTCACCACCCCGCAGCGGTTTTCAAGCGGACCATAAATCGTAACAAACGGTAGTTTTTGCAATTCTTCCAAGCAGTAGCTTACAAGTTCAGCGTTGTACCTCTCAACTTTCTTCATTCCGATTTTTTCAAGATATTCAATTGCGGCTCCAAGTCCAACTGCGCCTGCTATGTTGGAAGTGCCAGCTTCAAACTTCCAAGGCACATCATTCCACGTTGCGGTTTGTTTTGTTACGGTTTTAATCATGTGCCCGCCGGTTTGGTATGGTGGCATATTTTCAAGATGTTCGCGCTTGCCGTAAACTGCACCTATTCCTGTTGGAGAAAGCATCTTGTGGCCGGAAAACGCAGCGAAATCCGCGCCAATAGTGGCAAAGTTAAGTGGTAAATGCGGCGCTGATTGCGCTGCGTCGAGCACTACGCTTACACCGCGTTTCTTTGCCATTTTGGTTAGTTTTTCAACTGGATTAATTGTTCCCAAAACATTTGAAACGTGCGTAAATGAAAAAATTGCAGGTTGTTTTTCGAGTTTTGCAGCTGCGTCGTTGAGGTTCAGTGTGCCGTCTGTGTTTATTTCTACAAATTCGAGCTTTGCTTTTTTCCTCGCTGCTAGTTGCTGCCATGGAACTAAGTTTGAGTGGTGTTCCATTTCTGTGATTAAAATAGTGTCGCCGCTTTTCACGTTTTGTTCGCCAAACGTTGCGGCAATTAAGTTTATTCCCTCTGTTGCGCCGCGGACAAAAACAATTTCTTCACTCTTTGCTTCAACGAACTTTGCAGTTTTTTCCCTTGCGTCTTCATACATTTGTGTTGCCTTTTCGCTTAGGTAATGGACGCCGCGGTGGATGTTAGCGTTGTAATGTTCGTAAAACTCCTTTTCACTTGCGATTACGTTTGCTGGTTTTTGTGAGGTGCTTGCGCTGTCAAGATAAACCAGCGGCTTGCCGCGAATCTTTTGGTTTAAGATTGGAAAGTCGCTTTTGTAATTGTAATTATTATTTACGTTTTTTGCCATTTTTCTTCCACCATTTCGCTAGTGTTAAAAGGAAGCTGCGAAAATGCACGTTGCAGGAATCCAAGCGCGATTATTTTTTCACTTTCTTTTTCGCTTAAGCCACGTGACTCGCAGTAAAATAGCTGTTCTTGTGAAATTTTTGTAGTTGACGCAGCGTGACCAGCTTTTACGTCGTTCGCTTCGATTTCCAATGCTGGAATGCTTTCAGCGCGGCAGTTTTTATCAAGCAGCAACGCGTGGCTTGCAAAAAAAGCGTTTGCCTGCTGGCCGGTTTTTTCAATTTTTATATTGCCTAGAGATTTTGCGCGTGACTTGCCTTTCAACGCGCCGTAGATGTTTGTTTTGGAAGTTGTTGAAGGTGCAACGTGGTTGACAATTGTATTTATCGTAATGTTTTCTTCGTGGTTCCCTAAGAACATCGCGCCTATATTTGCAGAAGCGCCTTGGCCGTTTAAGTTGAGCTGGGTTTCAACATTGCTACTTTCAAGGCATACTATGCCAAGTTCGAGCATCGCGTTTTTTTCAAGCGAAATCACGTTTTTTCCGATGCACGCAGGGGTTGCTATTTGTAGTATTGAAAGTTTTGAGTTTTCGCCAAGGTTTATTTTAAATTCCGTGTTTTCAATTGGTAAAGTTAACGACGTGGTTTTTCCTGCTGCTACTGTGATCTCTTGAATTTGTGGGGTTTGTTGTTTTTGTAGTTGTTGCATTTATTTTAGCCAACTCCACCTTCCATTTCAAGTCGTATTAAATTGTTCAACTCGAGGCTGTATTCGGCTGGCAGTTCTTTTGTCACATCTGCGATGAAACCCAGTACAATCATTGCAGTTGCTTCGCTTTCGCTAAATCCTCTGCTTCGTAAATAAAACAATTGCTCTTCGCCGATTTTTCCAACATAAGCTTCGTGTGAGATGGTTGAATCTTCTTCGTTTATCTTCATAGTTGGGTAAGTGTCGCTGCGGGATTTTTCATCTAGGATCAACGCATCGCACTTTACGCTTGAAGCAGTGTCAGTTGCGCCTTTTACTATTTCCACTAAACCCCTGTAGCTGGTGCGGCCGCCGTCTTTGCAAATTGATTTTGAAATTATGCGCGAAGTGGTGTGTGGGGCTAAGTGTAATGCTTTTCCGCCAGCGTCTTGGTGTTGTCCTTTTCCTGCAAATGCAATGGAAAGGATGTCGGCTTTTGCGTGTGGTTCGAGTAGGAAAACAGAGGGGTATTTCATTGTGATTTTGCTCCCTAGGTTTAGGTCAATCCATTCTACCACTGCGTTTTCATACGCATGTGCGCGTTTCGTTACTAGATTGTAAACGTTTGAAGACCAGTTCTGTATAGTTGTGTAGCGTAATTTTGAGTTTTTCAATGCAACTAACTCCACAACCGCGGCGTGTAGTGAATCAGTTGAATATATTGGGGCAGTGCAGCCTTCCTCGTAAAAAACCTCTGCGCCTTCGTCTGTAATGATGAGCGTGCGTTCAAATTGCCCCATATTCTTGGCATTGATGCGGAAGTACGCTTGTAATGGTTTTGTCACCTTGACTCCTTTTGGCACGTAGATAAAACTCCCGCCTGACCAACACGCGGTGTTTAATGCTGCAAATTTATTATCGCTAGCTGGCACAATAGTTCCAAAATATTTCTTTACAATTTCGGGATATTGCTTAACTGCGTCGTCCATTGAAAGGAACACAACGCCTTGCTTTTCAAGCGATTCTTGCAATTTATGGTAAACCGACTCAGATTCATATTGCGCGCCTACTCCGCCGAGGAATCTTTTTTCCGCTTCTGGAATGCCTAGCCTGTCAAAAGTTTTTTTTATGTTTTCAGGCACTTCTTCCCAAGTTCTCCCTTGGCCTTCAGTTGGCTTTAAGTAATAAGTGATGTTTTGGAAGTTTATGTGCGATAAGTCCGCCCCCCATGTTGGCATAGCTTTTTTCTCAAACCACTTCAATGCCTGTAACCGTTTATCTAACATCCATTGGGGCTCATTTTTAATTTTTGAAATTTCACGCACAACCGCTTCAGTTAAGCCGCTGTCTTTTTTTGTCCTATGTACCGCTTCTTCTGGGTAGTGGAAGCCGTACTTCTCGGCGTAATCTTCATTGATCTGCAACAAACGTTCATTTTGGTTTTTCATATCTTTCAACTATTGTTACTTTTTTGCTTCTTGTGCTTCAATTGCCTTGTAGCCGTGTTTTTCAATCTCGTGAGCAATACTTGCTCCGCCGCTCATTACTACTTTGCCATCTTTCATCACATGCACAACATCTGGTTCAAGGTAATTAAGCAACCGCGCATAATGCGTGATTACCAACGCTGAAAAACCAGGTTTGCGAAGCGTTTGCAACGCTTTTGCAACTGTTTTCAATGCATCTGCATCAAGCCCCGAATCCGTTTCGTCGAGAATTGCAAGCGAAGGGTTTGCAAGCATCAGCTGTAATACTTCTGCGCGTTTCTTTTCTCCTCCTGAAAAACCAACGTTTAACTCGCGGTCAAGAAATTGCTTATCAAAACCAAGTTCCACGCACGTTGCTTCAACTTGCTTGCGGAACTGAACTGGAGAAAGTTTTTTTTGCCGTGTTTTTGCCATTTGGAACAAAAAATTAAAAACGTTCACGCCTTGGATTTCCATCGGGTATTGAAACGCCAGAAACGCTCCTTCCAATGCTCTTTCTTCAGGCTTCATTTTCAAAACATCTTTGCCATTCAACCTAATCTCTCCTTTTGTAACTGTATATTTTGGGTGGCCGGCGATTATGTAGGAAAGCGTGCTTTTGCCACTGCCATTAGGGCCAAGCAAAGCGTGCACCTCTCCATCCTTTACAGTAAGCGTTACTCCTTTGAGTATTTCTTTTCCTTCGACGCTTGCGTGTAAATTTTTAATTTCTAACATTTTACTTTCAACTCTTGCTTTACGTTTGCTTCTACTTTTTCGCTCTTAAACGGAGCCCAGCAACTTAACACTTGCCGTACTTTTGGCGCGAGTGAATACTGTACGACAAGCGGCTTTTGCTTTACTATTTTTCTCATCACCATGTCGTTTTTCTGCAGTTCATCAAGCCTGCTAGATAGTACGCCTTGCGTTATTCCTGGAATGCTGTTTTTTAACTCGTTAAAACCAAGGTTAGCTTTGTAAAGCTCTCTCACTATTCGTAAGTTCCACTTTTTTTCAAATAATTCAAGCCACGAGAACAACGGGCAACTACAAGTCTTGTGAACACATTCCATTGTTTTTTCTACTCTCCGTTAGAGGTTCAAAATTTTCCAACCCCACTCTGCTAAGATATAGGATTTGCTAGTATTAAAAAAGTACTGGCTTCAAGGGATGTTGAGCTTTTTAGAAATGTGTTCGACAAATTCAGGATAGAATTCAGCTATTTCTTTCATGAGTTCAAAAGCGCGTTTGTCGTTTACCTTTTCGTATCCATGCACTAGTATGTTCCTGAACCCACGGAATTCCGTAAGTTTGTTTCCCATATTCTTAGTGAAGAAACCCGTTTTGGTAAGCTCTTCGGTCATCAAATAGTAGTCATTTATTGCATTAGCTGGGCATTTGTTGAATTTACATGTTATTGCAACTACATCCATTGAAGATTCAATTATTTTGTGCGCTAGCCGCTCACAAGCGTTTCTTGCAGTGGTGTCGCTTATATACTCCTCCGCTTTTGTTGGGAGTGTTTGTCCAAGTTCTTCAAGGTAGTCAAGGATTGACCCTAGTTTTTTTTCTATGCGTTGTTTTTCTTCCATTTTTTCACCCTTTCTAATGGCCCCGTATGTGCTAAGTTATACTGATAAGTGTAGTCGTCGTAGTTTTTTTTCCAGTTCCATAAATACTCGTGCAATTCGTTTTCATTCCGTGTAAATAGTGTTTTGCCATTTTTAACCACTTCGCCTTTTAGCATTAATGGCAAGTCCTCGAATATTTTTACGTCGTAGTTTTCCGGCAGAATTCCAGCTACGTTTAGCAACGTGTCTCCCCTTGTCTTTTCACTTGCATGTGGCATAACTAGGCAAAGGTCAACATCTGAAAAAGCGTGGCTCTTACCATCCACTTGCGAACCAAACGCAATTACTGCCAGGACGCCTTTATTATTTTCAAGTAATTTGACCGCTTTTTGTCCCAATGCGTTAATAATATTGTCATTTGAATTTGTAGATTTTTTTTGGGTTATTTCAGCTTCAATATCTTTTACTAATCGGTATTGGTTGTTCAAGGCAAATACGCCCATGCGCAAAGCGTCGGTCTTAGACCGCGCGAGTCCAAGTTGCACTGCTTTTTCTAAAATTAATTCAGTTACGCCTGTAAACGCCAAAGTTGTCCTCATTATGCATCACTAATGCATTATTTATGCACTAAATAGTTATATAATAGCTTTGTTTTGAGTTTTGTCTCGGATTTTTTCTGATATTCTCCCAGTCAATAGGTTACTAATAAAAACTGCTAGCGAGTTGTTTTTGTAAGGGATTGAAAAATGCATCATAAGTGTGGAGCTAAAGTTTCTATTATCGGCGCGGGGTTTGTAGGCTCAACTGCGGCTTACGCTATGTTGTTACAACGTGT
>JAUYPK010000145.1 GCA_030697615.1 Microcaldota archaeon
TACACGGTTGACTTGCAGCTAGCGTGGAAAATAGTTGTGATTGGGTCATTCCTTTCATTCGGTGCGCACCTTCTCACGAAGTACTTACACGCAAAAGGCGCTTTGCTTGCTGCGTTTTTCGGCGGAGCAGTTTCTTCAATCGGAATAATTTACCTATTCATCAAGCACGTTGTACGTAGCCCTAACGTGGTAATGCTCGCCCTCGTAGTTAGCAGCGCAGGCGCATACGCGGCTGACGTATTGTTTCTCTTGTTTGTTGACCCAGCTTTATTTGCAGCTGCTGGTTATTCCATATTGGCAGCTACACTTGTATTATTTGCACTGACTTTTGTTTACCGCAGGGATGCAGATTTAGGCAAAGTTATTTTTTCAAAGCCGCTTTCACTTGCATTTGTTGCTGAGTTTGCCGTTCTCTTCTTCCTTGTTAAGTTCCTTGCCGATGTGCTTACTGCTAATTTTGGAGAAACTGGCTTAGTTGTCTCATCTCTTATCGGCGGTGCAGCTAGCTCTTCGGCAGTGTTTGCCTCTTCAGTTGCGCTTTTTTCACAAGGTGCCATTTCGTCAAAACAAGCAGCCATGTCGATGTTGTTCGGGCTTGCGGGTAGTATGGCTGTAAAAACCCTCTTGGTTGGCTACAAGCTACAATGGAAAGATCCCGTCAAATTGTTTGTTCCAGCAGTTGCTTCGCTTGCAGTTGGGTTTGCTGTATTTCTCCTATTAGCGTAATAGTGGTGTTTTGAAAAATGGGTATAATTACAATTGACGGTTCCCACGGAAGTGGTGGTGGGCAAGTACTACGAACAGCTCTTTCGCTATCAGCAATCATTAACCAACCTTTTACAATTACTGACATCCGTTCCAAGCGACCAAAGCCCGGATTACAAGCACAGCATTTAACCTGTGTAAAATCATTACAACAGATTTGCAATGCAGAAGTAAAAGGCGCAGAGCTTGGCTCTACGACAGTAGAGTTCACTCCGCGAAAAATAAACTGCAGCAAATATAGTTTCGATATAGGTACAGCTGGCTCAATAACCCTCTTGGCGCAGTGCATTTTGCCGGTTCTTTTATTTGCAGATGGAGAAAGCGAAGTTAACTTTGTTGGCGGTACGCACGTTCCATTTTCTCCGGTTGTGGATTACTTTTCCCAAGTTTTTCTTCCAACAATTAAAAAAATGGGCATAAATGCAGAATTTGAAATGCAACGTTGTGGCTGGTTTCCAGTTGGCGGCGGAAAAGCAACCCTCATAGTCAAGCCGTGCAAAGAACTGAAGCCGCTGAACCTAACCGCTAGAGAAACTGCCCCGAACGTTACCGTATCCGCACTTTATTCGCAGCTTCCAGAAGCAGTTGGTCAACGTTTAGCTGATTCAACCAAGAAGTTTTTTGGCAAGGAAGTTTGCTGCGCTGAAATGAAAGTTGAAAAAAAAGACGCTTCTTGTCCGGGTTGTGCGGTGTTCCTAAAAGCGGATTATGGTAATTGTGTTGCGGGTTTTTCTGCTTTGGGAAAGAAAGGCAAACCTGCAGAAGACGTTGGAAAAGAAGCTGCAAAGCGGTTTTTAGAATTTCAAAATACCGCAGCTTGCGTTGACGAACATTTAGCTGACCAGATCCTACTCTATGCCACGTTGGCAAAAGGGAAAAGTGAATTCACTACTGAAAAGATTTCGGAACACTTTGAAACAAACGCTTACACAATTGGAAAGTTTCTAGAAAAGAAAATAAAAGTGGAAAAAAGTAAAGTAGTGGTTTGCTAGAGTGGCTAGCTGAGCAGGATAAAAACTAGTGGGCTTACGAGGAGCAAGTTAAGTATTAAGCTGACAAATACGTATGGTGCGAAGCGGGGCAGGTTTTTGTAAACCGGGAAGGTTTTCACTCCTTTTTCTCTTTGTATTTTTTTCAATTTGTTTACATTTTCAACTGTAAGCACTCTTTCAATATCGTATTTTTTCACTAGTTTTGCGTCCATGCGTTCAGTTGCCAAAATGTCTTCGTCTTCAATTTGTTTTATTGACAGTTTTTGTACTATTACTTCGTTCATTATCTGGTCTTTCATAGACGTTGAAAAAATAGTTGCGCCCATTATTGCCAAGAGTGAAACAATCGCGGCAGCGTTAAGCGCCCCTGTTGGGTTGATTACGCTGAACCAAACCATAAATGTAATTGCAGCTATTGTTGAAACAACAAGCATTGCGTGGTTTGGTTTCCATTTTATTTGTTTCTTATAAAGTAAATACGCGTACCATGCGCTGCTTCCAACAATTGCCAACACTGAACTGATTATGAATATTGAGAAGAAAAACGGGAAAACCTCCGCTATGCTTATGTAAAATGCGCTATTGACAAGTGGGGTAATTTGAAGTGCCTTTGCAGCTTCAAGAGCTGGAAATGGGAGGAGCAACTGCAAAGCTGCAAATAATAATATGTCACCAGCTCCGAACTGGCCTTGCCTGTAAACAAAATAGCCAACCGCGCCTATTAACAACGCTCCGCCAATTGAAAACAAAATGAAGGTAGCGTCAAGCGTTAATAAGTTCAGTAGCAGTCCGCCAGCGATCATTACATAAACTATTTTATCGTCAATAAAGCTGGTTTTGTAATCTTGATACGCTACAATTGCTGTGCCGATAAGCGCAATTGCGACTCGTAAAAGTTCAAAGTTTAGTTCCATGGACGAAATTCAAACTTCTTACGCTGGTGGCATATAAAATTAGAGATGATTACTTCAAGCACCTAAGCCGCTTAATTTAGATAAGTCAAAACCGCCAGGCATTTTTCCAGCGAACCTTTTCAACAAGCCTTTGTTTTTCTTCGCGCCGGTCATCATTTTGCTAATCATGTTAAACTGCTTTACGAGTTCCTTTACGTCTTCTGGCTTTATGCCAGCTCCTTTTGCAACGCGTTCTTGCCTCGAGCGGTTGTTCATTAATTCCGGTTCACCGCGCTCTTTTTTTGACATGCTGTTAACCGCGTTTTCAAAAACTTTTAGCTTCTCTTCACTTTTAGCCATCATTTCCTCTGGAACATCGTAGACGCCGATCATTTGTAGTATTTGTTTCATTGGCCCCATTTTTTTCATTGCGCGCATCTGTGCCATGAACGATTCGTAGTCCAACTTGCCGGTTTCCATTACTTTTTCCATTGCCTTTTCGTCGCTTGCTTCCTTAACTTTTTCAATCAACGTTTCAAGGTCTGGGAATCCAACTAAGTTTGCAACGAATTTTTTACTGTCAAAAACTTCGAGTGCATCCATTTTTTCTCCTGTGCCAATAAAAGCCACTTTGCTTTTTGAAGCATGGACTGATGAAAGCGCCCCGCCTCCTTTGCCGCTGCCGTCCATCTTTGTAATTATGACGCCGCTTATTGTTGCGGCTTTTGAAAACTCCTCCGCTTGCTTGCCAGCAACTTGGCCAATGTCCGCGCTTACAACAAGAAACGTGTCAGTTGGCTTAAATTTTTCAACAACTGCCTTCAACTCATGCGCTAGTTCAGCGTCAAAACCACTTCTGCCAGCTGAGTCGAATATAACTACGTCGCAATGCTTCAACTTGTGCAGCCCTTCAATCGCAATTTCGTCTGCTTTTTTCCCTTTGTTGCCATAGAATTCGCACTTAACTTGTTCGCTGAGTTGTTTGAGTTGTTCAAAAGCGGCTGGTCGATGTATGTCGCCGCAAATCACGCCAACACGTAAACCGCTTTTTTGGTAGAACTTTGCCATTTTTCCAATGGTTGTGCTTTTTCCTGCAC
>JAUYPK010000148.1 GCA_030697615.1 Microcaldota archaeon
ATTCCTTATCCTGCCGACCACTGATCCACGTAACAGCCCAGCCAAGGGAACTTATTTGTGCAATCGCCTTCCCATTTTTCCTTAGCTCTAGCTTGTGTGCAGTTTGAGGTGCTAATAGCTTGTGAACGGAATACTGTGACATATTGTTTACTATAAAATGCACCTGCAACACTAAATAAGTTTTCATCTACTCGTTTTAATCCATTGGAACCGGCGGAATTTTAGTTTCTATTTTTTTCATAATTACGCATCGTACGAAGGGTCCGTCTCTAGTCTTTGTTTGTACTATGCCTTTTTTCTCCAATCTATTTACCGCAGCTTGAGCGTCTGGTCTCAACCCAACAAAATGAAGCAACGCAGTTCCATCTGTGTATCTGTTATGGTGCGCTACGTGCATTATTAGTTCCGCTGCAGGTGAAGTATGATGCGTTCTAACGAATTCACGATCAATGCGTCCTTCTATGTAGTTAATGTAGTTATGGTCAAAATCAACGCTAGCAATTTGTCTTCCATCCTTTAGCAATCGCATTCTATGGCCATTCGTTGGTTTTTCTTTTATCTTAATGACTTCGCTTTCAATTCGGTACTCTGCCATATAACAATTAAAAGCAACGATGGTGCTAATAAGTTTTCTCTCTATAATATAATTTAATCACTACTAGTGCCTCCATAGCTCAGCGGCAGAGCGTTTGCATGGTAAGCCATACTTTTTCTTTCTTAGCAAGAAAGAAAAAGTCAGGCGTGTCAAAAAGAAAGAAGATGATAAGCGTTTCTTTGACAAATCCATTAAGCAAAAGGTCGCGAGTTCAATTCTCGCTGGGGGCTTTCAAGGTTCCAGGGGTTTCAAATGAGCACAAGCCTCAAAGGCTTGTGACTCAGACATAATTCCGCGGAATTATGCTGAGGCCGTCGGTGGCGGTCTTTGGTTCCAATTCTCGCTGGGGGCTCTAAAAGTTTGATTTGAGGTTTTAATAAAATGTCTGAAAAAAGTACTGAACACGAGCATGTTGAAGAAAAAGCAGAGGAAAAAACCCGCGCTTTTTTTGCAAAGGAGTTAGACTTCACCTTTGCAACACTAGAAGATCTACTTCAGTTTTTTGATTCGCTGCGCGAATTAACCCACCACTTAACTGAGAGCCACTACTATTCTGAAAATGTCAACAAAAAAGTAATGGTGATTACATTTGACCTCCACGCTTGTGGACTTGAGTTAAAGCAACTTGAGCTAGAGGGAAACGACTTTTTCAACGAAGGGCAAAAAGCCTTCTTCGCAGCTAAAACGCCGCAAATAGACGATAAGGCATTCAAGGCTTTTGTACAAAAGTGCCAAACAGCGAAAAAAACAGTGTTTGAACTCAACACTTCACTACAAAACTTGGTAAAAGAAATAAACCGCGAGTACAGCGAAAAAGTATAGTAATTGCGTTATGGGTTTAGTGATTTCGCTGCAGCGAATCGACGTCTTCTGTCAACTCCTGCTTTAAACGATTTTAAATATGCGCTTAATTCGCCTGCCCAGTGCGAATTCAGTGTTACTTCGTTAGTAACGCCATGCGAGCCTCTTGCGCTTCCCCCGCGTTTAATGTCTATCATGCCTAGCTCGTTTGCTTTGTCAATTGCAGCGCGTAATTGTGGATTTTCATGCAAGCCTTCTGACCGCTTGCGAAGGGCAAACCTAGTTGGATAATTGTAAGTGCCCGCACCTATTTTTCTCGTCGCTCCTTCTGGCGTAGTTAAGTGTGCCGCAAGAAGTTTAGCGTGCTGTGCGGTTAACATTCCGTTTCTAGTCATTGCGTGAATAACTTCGGACATATATTGTTTAATGCGCATGGCTTGAAAAATGCTTTGTTAGCGGCATTGAAAACACAACCTTTAAATCCACCTTTTCTCCTTGTTTTTACCGTTTAGTAGTAATAAGTGGGTTTATTATGGTTTTAGACATGTTGACTGATAGCTTCTTCTTACCTTGGGTCATTTTTTCAATTGGCGCAGTATTCGCTGGAAAGGTAATTAAAGTCCCAATTGACTTCGGCTCTGCCTTAGTTCTAGGCTTTCTACTTACGGCAATGCTCCCGTGGCTTATTTTCGCTGTAGCGATAGATTTAATAACAATTCTTGCAATTATTCTATTCGGCCTTTTAATAGCGCGTTATATGACGCACGCCAGCATGCTTGGAAGCATTACGTTGTTCCTAATAGCTATTTTAGTTGGCGGGTTTCTACTCCAAGTATTAACCGGTTCAAGTTTGGCTTTTAGATAAACGCAGGGAGAGGTCTTTTTAAATAAAAGAAGTTCTTAAAACTGTCTTGTCTAATGACAGCAATAGTAAGGTTTTGAATGTTTATGGCTTACGTGTGTGCATCTTGCAATAGAGAGTTTCAAGACAAGGATTTTCAAGCAGCGTTAAGCACAGGAAGCGTGCGCTGCACTTATTGTGGTGGAAAGTCGCTGTTCAAAAAAACTCCACCCGTTGCACGCGTTGTAAAAGCGGTTTAGTAAACGCAGGTAGTAATTTTTTAAGAGTATTGTGATTCACGAATGGGAAAAAAGTCAACTAGGCGAGGCAGTTTATCAGTTTGGCATAGGTCAAGAGCCGCACGGTTAGTCCCTAGGCTTAGAAGTTGGTCAGGGCCAAAAGGCTTGTCTGGCATAGTTGGGTACAAAGTTGGAATGACTGACGTTCTCATTGTTGACGATTCCGATTCCCCAACAAAAGGACAAGAAGTAGTTAGGCCAGTAACAATCGTCGAAGTTCCACCTATTTTTATTTATGCTGTTAATGCCCTGCGCCCAACTTTAGATGGCTTAAAGCAATTTACCCAAGTAACTGCGCCAAACGCCCCAAAAGAAGCAAGGCGAGCAATTACAGCTGCTAAAAAACCAAAAACAACTTTTGAAACAATTGAAAAAGAATCCACTTTTGAACTTCGCCTCATTGCAATTACACAACCTTCTAAAATTTCGCTGAAGAAAACTCCCGAAATAGTTGAAATTCCACTTAACGGTACGCAAGCAGAACAGCTTGAAATTGCAAAATCTTTGCTTGGCAAAGAGGTAAACGCAAGTGATGTTTTCAAACAAGGTGATTACACTGACGTAATTGCAGTTACAACCGGTAAAGGTTGGCAAGGTTTAGTAAAGAGGTACGGTGTTGCGCTTAACCCTCACAAGGCAACCGCACACAGGAGAAAAGGAGGCACACTCGGTGGAGAAACTCAGGCAAGGGTATTTTTCTCTGTTCCAAGGCCGGGTCAAATGGGTTACCACCGTAGAACTGATTTCAATAAACGTATTTTAAAAATTGCAAACGATAAACTTCCTCCCTTTCCACATTATGGTGAAGTAAAAGGGGCTTACTTTATGCTTGACGGTAGCATTCCTGGTCCAACAAAGCGCCTTATCCGCATGCGCCACGCGTCTGACAGCCACCAAGCAAAAGTACCAAATATTTTATCAGTACAAGTACAAACTGTGTGATTAATCTTTAAATGAAAATTGATGTTTTTAACTTACAGGGCAACAAAATTGAAAGTATCGACTTGCCAATCCAGTTTACAGAAGAGATCCGCGGCGACTTGATAAAACGTGCTTTCCATGCATACGTTTCACTATTCTACCAGCCAAAAGGTGCTGACCCTCGAGCAGGTTTAAAGACAACTGCTGAGTACTATGGAAGAAGGCACGCATGGAGGCAAACCATTAACACTGGTCGATCGCGTTTGCCGCGTGAAAAAATACCAGGCGGTAAAATGGGACGCGTTTTGCGGGTTCCGCTTGCAGTAAAGGGACGTCGTGCGCATCCGCCAAAACCAGAGAAAAGAATAATTGAACGTATAAACGTCAAAGAACGGAACAAGGCGATTCGAAGCGCATTAGCTGCATCTGCAAATAAAGTTGAAGTTACGAAGAAACACATTTTTGAAAAAGCACTTCCACTAGTACTAAGCGATGATTTTGAATCACTTAAGAAAACAAAAGATGTGTTAAACACTTTAATTGCAGTTGGGCTAGCAAAAGACTTACAACGTTCAACAGACGGGACAAAGAAACCAACTGGAATAAGGCGCTTAAGAGGCCGCGGTAAAAGAGTTCCACGCAGTGTTTTAATAATTGTAGGCAATGACAAGGGTGTTGTAAAAGCAGCTGGTAACATACTTGGCGTAGATGCAACAACTGTTGACAAGCTCAATGCAAACTTACTTGCTCCGGGTGGAGTTGCAGGTCGATTAACCCTATTCACAAAAAGTGCATTGCAAAAACTATCTGACAATGCGTTATATTACTAAGTTGATGTACCAAATGATGTTAAAACCAATCACAACCGAAAAAGCAATAGCTGGAATAGAAATGCGTAACTCGCTTACTTTTGAAGTGCCAAAAACAGCAACTAAAAAAGAAATTAAACTTGAAATTGAAAAAGAGTATTTGTTTAAAGTTTTAAGTGTTAACACCTTAATTACTAACAAAGGGCCAAAACGTGCAATTGTAACTTTTAAAGACAAAGGCAAAGCATCAGACGTTGCGACCAAATTAAAACTAGTATAGTGACTCAAAAATGGGTAAACCAATCATTGCACAGAGAAAAGGAAAAGGATCCCCAGCATACGCAAGCCCCTCACACAGGTTCGTTGCACGCATTTCTTACCCAACTTTCTTCACAAGCTTACAAACCCCGCTTCGAGGTCAAGTGCTAGAATTCATTGACGATCCAGGCCACGGGCCACTTCTCGCAGATATATTGCTAGAAAATGGCAAGCGTTTTTATGCACTTGCCCCAGAGGGAATGCGAATTGGTGGAGAAATAAGCGTAGGGTCGGGGTCAAAGCCAAGCCTCGGTAACATAGTTCCAATTTCGAGTTTAGTTGAAGGCACTCCGATTTATGACGTTGAACTCCGCCCAGGAGACGGCGGCAAATTTGCACGTACAAGCGGCGCAGTTGCATACATCGCAACTAAAGACGAGGAGAAAAACACCGTTGAAATTCGACTTGCATCGCGACAGGTAAAAACCCTTCTAGGCAACTGCCTTGCAACAGTAGGCATAGCGTGTGGCGGCGGCAAAAAAGAAAAACCGTTCAAAAAAGCAGGCAACAAAATGCGCGCCATGCTTGCAGTCGGCAGAGAATGGCCAAAAGTCAGGAGAAGCGCAATGTCTGCTTACAACCATCCGTTTGGTGGAAAATCATTTGGAAAGCCAACTTCAGTTGCACGCTCAACTCCACCAGGAAGAAAAGTCGGACACATAGCGTCAAGCAGAACTGGAAGAAGAAA
>JAUYPK010000149.1 GCA_030697615.1 Microcaldota archaeon
TGCAGTAAGTTTGCCATCTTGTTTTAATTTCTTTAAGCGTTCAACTAATTCACCAACATTTCGTGCCACTGGCCGTCGCATTAGCCTAAAACTTGCCAGTGGATGAGTAGCATGCTCAACTCCAAAAACGTGCAATTTAGCCATAATAGTAAAATAAACAAAGACCGGTTAAAAATAGTAATAGTCGCTTAGTGGCTTGTCGTCTTGTCAATGTATTTCAAGTGTGATAGTGGAACGTCTTCGCGGGAAATTGAACCCATCTCGAGGCGGGTTTTTTCCTTAATTATGCGCTCAACGCAGTTTCCACACAATATACCTGCTAATTTGCGCTCTGGCCTACGTTGTGTTTTTGTTAAACGTGGAAGTTTCTTGGATTTAACTGCAACTGCTTGAAGTATAGCTGAACAAATTGCACAAGTGTGCTTGCTGCCTTTTGTGCGTAAGTAGTGTATTTTGACTTTGCCAGAAGGCGTTTTGCGCTGGTGCCTGCGTGCGCTTCTGCTTCTTTGTCTTGGAAATGGCATAAATTAATTCACCTATAAAATTGACCTAAATTAGTTGGTTGTCTTCACTGTTTAAACTATAATGGGTGGCGAGGGTTTATCTTCCTTTTTGTTGGGTTTATCAGGCGCAATTACGCGGCTGTAAAGCACTTCAAGCACTAAGTTTGCTACAATTGAACAAACTATGAAAAATCCACGGCTGCCGTAGGCGCTTTGTTCCAAAATCTTAAATGCCAATAGTTCGTTTGGGTGAATACCAAACGGGAGTATAATTGTAAAAACTGGCACTAGATATTGAACTCCAGCTATGAAAATGAAGAAAAGTGGCAGTATAATTACCATTGCTTTTATTGGGAGTAAAAGCATTTCCTGCATGTTTTTCATTACTTGCGGTTCAATTACTTTGAGTTTTGCAAGTTCTTTTTCGTCTTTTTCTTTAGTTGCCTTTTCGAACTTCTTTTGAAACTCGTTGATTTCTTTTTGTAGTTCCTTGACTTTTTTCTTTCCACCAAACTTATGGTTTACAAATAGGGAAACTATTGAAAACACTACGGCTGACAAAGCAATTGTAATGGCGGGGTCAAACATGGTTTATGTAAATCACTTATCACTGAACTATACGTTTAAGCGTTGGATAAATTTCAAACACTTGTTGCTTGGCAAGTTCTTCGTAGAACTGGTAAATTATTCCAACTGCAAGCAAAATACCGGTTCCAGTTCCCAATGCGCCGGTTATATCAGCTATCCAAGCTAGTAAGCCGACAAATGCGCTTCCAAGAATGGTTATAACTGGAATATATCGATCAAGCACTTTTTCAGTTACGCGAGGGTCTTGGCGGAAACCCGGAATCTGCAAGTGGGCTTTGTTAAGCTGGCTCGCAACGTCTTTGGCACTCATGTTAGTGCTTTCAATCCAGAACCAACCAAAGATCACGCATAACACTATTAAAAAGAATCCGTACACGAGCATGTGAAAAATTTCGCTTGGCGTGCTAATGAAGCTAAGGTACGCGGGGTAACCTCCAGTTATTAAAAGAGGCGAAGGCAGCGCAGTTGTTAAATATGCAATGCCGTCAACTGGCTGGTTTTGCTGATATGTTCCAAGTAAGGGAAGACCAGCATTTGCAAGCACCATGCCGAATAATTGAATGTTTAACAGCACTGCACTTGCAAGGATCACAGGGATGTTGGAAACGTAGAGGAACTTAATTGGATAGCGTGACTCCATGCCGCGTGCGAAGCCGTAGGAAATTGGCAGTTCTATTCGCATTCCCGACACGTACACTACAAGTAAGAAAATGAGCACTGTGAATATTATTGGCATTAGGGTCCAGATTGAAGTTTGCACGTCTCCGCCTGATAAGTAGAACAAGAACTGTGGAATTAAGCCAGCTGGGATGCCTGCTGTTGAGACGAAGCTAAATGCACCTACGAAAATGGCTTGGGCAACTCCAGCTGCGATGAATAGCGAAATTCCGCTTCCGATTCCGTATTTTTGCACAACTTCATCTAGGTACAACAAGAGGATGGAGCCAAGCATTAATTGAAACGCTACAATTGCTTGTGAGAATAAAATAGAGCCAAAAAGTGGCACGGCTGCTGAGCCAGCTACTGTTCCAGCTGCTGGGATGTACCCGCTTAGTACATAGATGACTCCTTCAACTAAGGCAAGTGCAATTGCGAGTAATTTTTGTAGCCCTTGGAAGAGCTTCTTGTTTTCAGGGTTGCTTAAGTCAATTGAAATTAGTTTTGAACCAATTGCAAGTTGGAGAAAGATAGATGCTAGTACGATTGGTCCAATTCCAGCTGTGATAAGTGTGCCAGTCCTGCTTCCGAGGAGGATTTCAAGGCGCTCAAAGCGAATGATTCCAGCCGGGTCTGCGCCAATTGGGTAGATTTGACCAAGGAGGTAAAAAATTAACAGGCCTGCTGCAGTCCACATTAGTTTTTCTTTTAAACCAGGGGTAGTTAGTGGCTTGGCCACTTCAGGTAAAGAATCGATCAATGGCTTTAGAGCCTGGAGAAAAGACATATGTAGAAAAACGCACTTCTAAAAATTAGCACGGAGATGTTTAAAAAGCCTTCTCGTCTATTTTTTGGCTTCAGGCTTTTTTAGCAGGTTTGGCTTTTGTAGGTGCTACTGGAGTTTTTTTAACTGATGCAATTAAAGATGCCCTTCCCTCCGTGTTTTCAATGCGTTATAATTTCAACACGGTTGTCAGAAACTATTACAATTGCGTTGCGGAACTTTCTAGACATCTTTGAACGGAGTAAAGGGATAAATCGTTGTGCTATGTTTTGTGGAGTTTGGTTGGAAAACCTAAGTAGAATTATACCGCTATGCAAAATTGGCTTGTTGAAAAAGTCCAAAAAGTCTTTATCGTGCGTAATTACGGTTCGTCTTTCCTTAACTGCTATTTTTAAAACGTCTTCGTCTGAAATGCCGTAAAGCTGTTTTTCTTTTATATCTTTGACGTCGAAACCCGCTTTTCTTAATTGTATTACTAGGGTTCGTGAAACATTTTCATCGGCTAGAAACTTCATTTCTATTTACCAAGTAGCAGTATTTCCTCGTGCTTCAACGCCTTAGCCGCATAATCAATAGCAGCTAAAACATCTTCTTTTTTCAAGTGAGGATACTCTGATAAAACTTCTGGCACGGCCATGCCTGAAGCTAGGAGTTGAAGTATAAATTCAACGGAAATACGGGTGCCTTTCACAATGGGCTTTCCGCGAAGTATCTTCTGATTCAAAATAATTCTAGTTTCCATGTAAAAATAGTGTGGCTCCCGCTATAAAAAAACTTGCTTTGAAGGGGCATTGAACCGGCTGGCTAAAACTACGCTTTTTTAGCAGGTTTGGCGTTTGTAGGTGCTACTGGAGTTTTTTTGACTAGTGCTTCGATTAGGTTTGCGGTTCCACCTGCTTTTTCTATGCTTGCTTTGGCACCTTTGCTGAAAGCACTTGCAGATATGTTCGCTTTCGCAACTAAGGCGAATGAACCAATTACTTTCATACCCGGAAAGGCGAAGTGGCAGTTGTTCTTGTCAACTTTGCCGCTTTCAAGCAACTTATTTATGTGGGCTAAAGTAATTGCAGGCATGTCTTTAAATTGAGCTGCGAATCCCTTGTGCTTGAAACGCAGTGCTTCTAATTCATATTTTATAGTGTGCATCCACTTGTGCTTGTGATAGCCAGCTCTTCCGCGTCCACCTCTGCTTCCTTTGCCTCGTCGGTTCTTTTTGTTACCACCGCCGTAAGTGCGGTCGCCTGCGTATTTCCGGTTTCTGCTTTTTAAACGTCTTGTCATTTTTAATCACGTAAATTTAATTTTTTGATTTTTTACCATTTGATTCTTATTTTCACAACATCCTTAATAGGAGTTTTTTCATTGACTCCGCGTCGCGTTTTCCAAGTTCCCCTTTTGGAAATGCAATTTTCGTGGACTTTTTGAACCCGCCTTTTGGAGGATGTAAACGGTAGAGTTTTTGTTCTTTGCCGTCGCCGCGTTTTGCAATGAGCTGCTTGTAAGTGTCTGCGTCAATGAAACCCCAAGTGATGTAATCCTTTGCTTTTTGCAGCCAGCCAGCTATGTTTGTCGTAAAAACAGCGGCGTGCATTCTGCGGGTTACATGTAAGTGTTGTGAAAGAGTATCCTCTATCTCTTGCCTGGTTTCCATTGAACCACGAATTCGAATAACTACAATCATTTCAGCCATATTGTTTATTTCACTTCAATTTTTTGGGTTTCATTTCCCTTTTTTAGTTTGTTAAGCGCGTTAAATGCATTTATAACTGCAAGCGCGGTGTTTAGCGCATTTCTTGTCCTGCCCGAAGTAAAGGACCACACATCCCTTAGCCCCGCTAACTCAAGCACTTTCTTCGAAGTTCTTCCAGCTACTATTCCAACTCCTTTTGGCGCTGGTTTCAATGTGACACGCGTGCTACTTGCCTTGCCTTTTACTTCTATTGGAATTGAATGCTTATCCGCACAAGCACATTCCCATGAACCGCAGCCAAAACGTACAGTTATGAGGTGTTTCTTTGCGTCGCTTATAGCCTCTGCAATTGCATCACGTGTTTCAGGAGCTTTGCCTATTCCAATGCCAATTACTCCAGCGTGGTTGCCTAGAATTACAACTGCACGCATTTGCATTTTCCTACCATATGCAGTCATGCGTTGTGTGCTTTTAATGTCAAGTACTTCATCTTTCAAATCTGGCAAAAGCGCGTCAATTATCTCCGGCTCTAGTATTTTTTTCCCGCTTTGCAACACTGCGTCAAGTGAAGTGATTTCTCCGCTAGCTACTTTTTTTCCAAGTTCAGTTTTTGGAGTCCATTGAGTTTCTTGTCTCTGATCGTTCGCCATTTTTACACCTTCTTAACTTTTGCGGTTTTTACAGGGTTAACTGCACCTGTTGATATTTTTTCAAGTGCTTGTGAAATGTCTGTGTTGATATGCTTGCCAGTTATTCGCTGTTGCGATGGTAGCATTTCTTCTCCAAGTTTAGTTTTGATTCCAGCATCTATAGCACCTTTGACAGTTGCAAATAATATTCCACCTTTAGATACGGTGTGGAGCCCAAAATCAGCTACGACTTCAGTTACTCCTTTTGCAACTGCTTTTTTGCCAAGTAAAAAGCCAGTTAGATATGCAGATGGCACGTTGCGTTTTCCAACAAATCCAAAAGCTTCTAAGTCTCGCGAAGAAGCTTGACAAATTGTTTGGTCGCCAGTCATTGAATACTGAATTAATTGAACTAGGACGCCTTTGTTTAATTTTCGTACAACTAACCTTGGCAAGCCGCTTTTCAACAACGCTAATCGCTTAACGTAGTTAGTTCTCCCTTGTCTCCTGCGGCGGAAGTGAACGTCGAACAATGGACCTTTTGCTTTAGTCATTTTAGTATTATTTAGCACCTGTTTCAGTTAATAATTTATTTTCTTTTAAGTAAGTTGAAAGAGCGTGCTTGTTCTTGAAAGCATTTCCCTTTACCATTTTGTAAACCTTGCGAAAGGCACCTTTTGCAGTTAGGGTTGACTTCAATGAACGCAATAGTTTGCGCTGACTCCTAATTTTCCGTATCCAAAGTGTTTTTTGTGAAATTGAAGTTCCTTTCTTGCTTCCTTCGCCTCTTCTACGTCCAGCTCTTATTCTAGATTGTTTGTGCCTTGCAGCTTTGCGCGACGGTCCTTTTGAAGCGATTATCACAACTACTTTTTCCTTGACTAATTCCCTTACGTCTTCTGCAGAAAGGGCTTCGCTGGCGCGTTTCGCGTCAAGTATTTTAACTCTACTTTCTCCGACATCGAAAATTCTTGCGCATAACCTTCGCACAGTTGCAACTGACATAAATTTTTTAATTCACCGTTTTTATTTTCTTCTCTTTTACAATTTTCATCAACTTTTCCCGCTTCTTTTTGCCAAGCGTTGCGGAAAACCTAATACAATTCTTTGCAGCATCAATGCCAGCGAGTTGCTTTTCATTACTTATAAGCACTTCCATTAATCCATTTGGATGCTTATCGCGTTCGCTTAATGCAGTGCGGTAGCCAACATCTGGAATTGCACCGTATGCTTTTAACTTTTGGCGCTGCTTGCTATCAATGCCACGTGGCTTTCTCCACTTGTTCTTGACTCGCTTCTTGGAGTGTATATTCATTCGTTGGAATGATGGAATTTTATGCGTTGACATATATGTTGGTTACCACTTTTTATTTTCTTTTGAATTTTTTCATTTCTTTAATTTTTTTTTTTAAATTTCTTTTATTAATTTTTTTATTATTTTAATCTTTGATTTTAATTTTTATGCAATTACGGGATATATGCCATCTTGGAATACTCTTCGGTCTTTAGACTTAATTTTTGTAGCGGCCATTAAATTGTTAGCGGTTTGCCCAACTTCATATTTGTTTGAGCCAGTTATCGCTATATCTTGCCCTTTTACTTCGACTTTTGAATCACCGATAATGGTGGCTAAACGCGGAACTTTTTCACCTAGGAAATTCTTGATAACTGCAGTTTTGTCTTTCACTTCAATTGAAACTGGAAAGTGAGAGTAAACTACTTGTAATTTTTTTGAAAAGCCAGTGTCGATGCCTTTAAAGGCATTTTTGACATGAGACATTACTGAGCGCATGCAAGCTACCTTTCGCTTTGTTTCTTTTCCGATCCAATTAAAACTGATTTCGCCATTTTCAACATTTAGCTTAATCATTCTGCTGTCAAATGCAATTTCAAATGTTTTTCCTTTTCCAGTTACAACTACTTGTCCGTTTTTGACTTCAACATTGATCCCGCTTGGAATTGGAAATTTATCCATTTTTTACAACACTATTTTTAATATACAAATGCAAGGAGTTTGCCACCTACGCGCTTTTCCTTTGCTTGGGCGTGGGTCATTATCCCGCTTGAAGTTGAAACTATTATTAGCCCAATTGATCTTGATGGCAAGAAGCGGGTCTCGTATTTTTCCCATTCATCACATTTAACAAAAAATCTTGGCCTAACTGCCCCGCAGTTATTAACGCTGCCTTTAAGTGTAACTTTTAGCTTGCCATCGGGGCTTGTTTCAATTGCGCCTAAGTAATTGTTATCTTTTAGGCATGACAAAACTGCGCTGACAAGTTTTGAATTACGCATAGTGCAAACGCTTTTTCCTTTTAGCTCCGCTACTTTTACTGCGTTTAAAGCATCTGAGAGGAGGTCCATATGTTTTGTTCACATCTTTTTACGAATATTTTTTGAATCCAATTTCTTCTGCTTTTTCCCTGAAGCATCTACGGCAAACGTACAGTTGGTACTTACGAATTAATCCACGGGCGGTTGCACAGAATCTGCATCGGCGTTTACTTCTTTTTTTGAATTTTGTTTCTAGCTTTTGCATTATTACTGTGACACCTCTTCTTCTTTGAGAATTACTCCAAGTGACTTCATGAATTCAATTGCCTCTGGTTTAGAAACGCGTTGGTAGCGTGGAATGCGTGAAAAGGCAATTCTCCTGCGTTGTACGCGTATTCCTTGCTTTACAAGCGAAACCGCTACGTCAAATCCACTCATTCCAATTTTTGGGTCATACCTCATTCCGGGGACATCTATGTATTCTTTTACTCCAAATGAAACGTTTCCAGTTGAGTCAAAATTATTTTGCGAAACTGAAAAGTCAATTGCATCTAAGCAGCGCTTGAGTACATCAAGGGCAGTTTGTTTGCGTAAAGTTATCTTTACACCTATATCGTCGCCTTTTCGGATCTTGAAAGTTGGATTACGTGTTTTTGCTTTTGTAAGCACTGCTTTTGACCCGGATATTTTTTCAAGCAACGCTTTTGCATTTTCTAACTTTTCTCCAGGTGCACCTACCCCTATGTTCAATGTAACTTTGTCAATTTTAACTAAGTTCATGTTGCATCATCAGATCTTAAAGTTTTTGTCAACTACGAACACGTAGTCCTTAAGCGTAACTACTTCTTTTTTATCACCGTCTAGAATTTTGGCGTTTGACGGAGTTACACCTGAAAATACGTGTATATCTACAAGCGCCCCAATTGCGCCAGCGTGCCTTCCCCTGAATACGTAGCACTTGCTTCCCTTTTCGAGTTTCAGATGTTCTTTGATTTCAGCTTTTGGAATGGATATTTTAAGCGTGTCTCCAACGGAGTATTCTTTACCACTTGGTACAATGAGGTTCCTGCCATCGTGTAGCGTTAATTGTACTTTTCCGCCAGTTATAATTCGCTTTCCGGTTATTTTGCACAGTTTTTGGCTAACCTGGTCGGTTTTAACTGCAGATAATTTACCGCCTTTGTTTATAACAATGATAAAAGACCCGTGGTCTTTTAGCGAGACGATGTCCATTAGCCCAACTGGAAAGCCAACGTCACGAATGGCCCTTCCATCAATTAAAACTTGACCGTTATGTAGTAGTTTCTTTGCCTCTGCGTTGCTTATGCAAACTTTAAGCACATCTCGCAATAGTAACAGGAGGGGAATTGAATCTTGTTGTCCATGTGGCCCTGGTCGATTTGACATTATCCATAGGGTTTTTTTCCTTTCAATTGGAAGTATCTTTGGGGAAGCAATGCGTTTCGTGTGCCGTTTATTTCCATGTGAAGCCATTTGTTTAAAATCACTTAAATATTATTTTTTTATTATTTTTTATTTTTATTATTTGTTATTTTATTTATTTTTATTATCTTGTTATTGTTTATCACTAATTTTGATTAATTTTTATTTTGTTTAATTTTACTTTCTTTCAACCATTTGGGTGATTACTAAGTTGCTAGCTGGAATAGCTACTGGGATTTCTTTTCCCCCGATTTTCTTTACAACCGCACCTTCTACATTAACTGCAGCTGCTAATACAGCAAGCACTTTGCCGCTTATTCCCCTGAATTTGCCTTTCATTATTTTAACAGTGTCGCCTTTGCGTATCCTTACAGCGCGTTTTTTCATTTTTGCCCTTAGTTCTTTTGACAAATGTGCATTGCGAAACTTCCCAGCTAAGTGTAGCGGAGCGTTGTAGAGAAACTTACGTTTTTTTCTCGGTTGTCTTGATTTAACTATACCCATAAAAATCACTTATACTACTGAAGGCGCAATTGCAACTACTTTTGGAAATCGCTCTGCAATTTCTCTTGCAACGCATCCCTTGATTTCGGTTCCCCTTGGTAAGTTTTGGTCGTCGATTAACACGCAGGCATTGTCTTCAAATTTTACCCGTTCTTTTCCGCGGCGAAATTCCTTGCGTTGCCTTACTATAAGGGCGCGTTCTTTTTTGCCTACCATTTCCGTCTTGCCTTTTTTAACTGCAACTATAACTATGCTGCCAATTCCAGCTGATGGCACTCTACGTAGGCGCGCTTTTGCACCTATCACTCCAATTATACCCACTAGTTTAGCTCCGCTGTTGTCATCGCAGATTAGCCGCGAAGATATTGAAAGTGGCTTTGTAATTTTAGCTGTTAGTGCCTGCATTTGATGCTTTAATCACCTTAGTAATAACATGAGCCTTTGTCCTGGAAAGTTTTCTACATTCTGCAACGTCTACTAGGTCGCCTT
>JAUYPK010000150.1 GCA_030697615.1 Microcaldota archaeon
TTTCTTCGCCAATGCTAGAGACGTACCAATTACAAGAGAACAATGGGAAAACCTAAGCCCATATATGCAAGACAAATTCAAAAAAGGCCAAATAATGTGGGTAACAACCGCATAAAGAACTAATTTTTTAACTTCAACCACCTAAGTACAAATTATGTCTCAACAACTATTTGAAGAAGCGAAAGAAGAAGTTGTTAGATTTCTATTAGAGAGGCACGCAAGCGCAGACCTCGGATTCCTAAGCAAGGTTAGAAAAAAAATACAACGCGTGAGAATTCCCGGCCAGGAGATGGAAAGTTTACTATTTTCAGAAACCCCCCAGAAGTTTAAAAAATATGCCGAAACTTTGAAAGGCGACTTGCAACGTTTTTCAGTTGAAGAAAATAATGAAGTGGATGAACACGCAATTGTGAACATGGCAAAATTGGAACAAAGCGCAAAAGAACGTGGCACACTAATTAGGGCGGAACAAATCATGGGAAGAGTAGGAACCAAAATCATATTACGTCCACCGCCGTTAAATCAGCCAGAAGAAGTGATCTTGGATTTAGATAGAACTAGGGCAGTAATACGGGCAAAAATTCGAATATTCAGAGCTCTTGAAAAAAATGGACTAATTACAATAGTAGCTAATACACTACTATTTGATATAGGCGGGCATGAAAAAAGATTTCGAAAATCAGAAGCAATAAACATAAGCCCTCTTCAAGTAAGGAAATTAAGCGAATTCTTGCGAAGAGCGGCAAATTAACCTTGCTTTTGCCTTAGCGCTTCCACTCCAGGCAGTTTCTTTCCGCTGAGTGCTTCTAAGAGTGCGCCGCCGGATAGTGACACGTGTGAGATTTTAGTTTGATCTAAGTTAAACTCCTTGAAAGCGGTTGACCAAGCACCACCACCCATAACTGTGAAAGCTTTTGTTTCGGTTAGCGCTTTGCCCAACTCTTTTGTCCCAAGACTGAATTCGCGTTTTTCAAACTCGCCTGGAACGCCTTTGGCAAAAACAGTTTTAGCGCTTTTGATGATTTCAGCGTAGTTTTTGATTGTTTTTACACCAATGTCTCGAATGATGTAATTAAGCGGTAAGTCCAACACGCTATATTCTTTGCGTTTTGTATCTATGTCAACAGCTACATCTACAGGCGTTGCAATTATTTCCAAGTAGTTTTTCCACAACTCTTTTGCTAATGATAGGAACTCTTCGCCGTTGTGGCTAGTGAAAATTTCTTCGTTTTTCTCACCTAGGTTTAAACCTTTTGCCTTGAGGAAGAGCAACGCTGGCATTCCGGCTAATAGAATTTTTGAAGCTTTGCCATGCTTGCACATTGCGCTGATAATGTCAAGCACTTCTTTGAGCTTCATTCCACCAAGGAGAAACACCGCTTCTTTTTCGTGGCCGAGCAGCGTATCAACAGCGGTTAACTCGCGTTGCATAGACCTACCTGCAAAAGAAGGAAGTAAAGAAGGAAACCCAACTAAGCTAGCTTGGCCGCGGTGCGAAACTGAAAAAGCGTCGTTGACGTACATTTCTGCACAAGCAGCAAGTTTCTGGACGTAAACTGATTTGCTTGCCGATTTTGCATCTGCTTCAAGATTTTCTTCAGCTAGGAAACGCACATTTTCCAAGAGTATAACGTCACCGCCCCGCATTTCTTTTATCCTATCCAACGCAACCGGACCAATTACGTCGCGTACAAAACGCACTTCAAGCCCAGTTTCTTGCGATAAAAACTCCGCGTGTTCTTTTAGTGAACGGAATTCGTCGTCGCCTGGCCTACCTTGATGGGCTAGTAGGACAACTTTTGCGCCCTTGCTTGCGAGTTCTTTAATTGTAACTCCGCTTGCAACAAAACGCGGATTATTAATTATTTTTCCATCTTCGCCAATGCCGCTGTTAATATCAATTCGTACAAGTACAGTTTTACCTTTTACTTCAACGTCGTCAAGAGTGTTAATACCGTCAAACATATTCAAATCACACTTACTTTTTAATTTATTTTTTCGCGATATATTTCAAGAGGTCAACTAACTTAACTGAATAAGCCCATTCGTTGTCGTACCAAGAATAAACTTTCAAGAAGTCGCCTTTTCCATTTAACACGCTTGTAAGTGAACCATCTACAATTCCAGTGCGTTCGTCGCCAATTATATCAACTGAAACTAGCTCTTCTTCAGTGTAGCCTAAAATATTTTTGAGCTTACCGTCAGCTGCTTTTTTGATAACTGAATTGACTTCATCACGCGTAGTTTGTTTTGACAATATTAGCGACAAGTCACTTATTGAACCGCACGCAACTGGAACCCGCATCGCAACCCCGTCCATTTTTCCCTTGAGTTCAGGAATAACTTGGCCAATTGCAGTTGCTGCTCCAGTAGACGTGGGTATGATTGAAAGCGGCGCCGCCCTGCTTCTCCGAAGGCGGTCGTTTGGCAAATCTTGCAACCGCTGGTCATTCGTATAAGCGTGTACAGTTGTAAGAAATCCCTTTTCAATTCCAAACTCATCGTAAATCAACCTAAGTAAAGGCGCGATGCTACAAGTAGTGCATGAAGCCATTGAAACCACGTTATGTTTAGCCGCGTCGTAAGTTTCAAGGTTAGCGCCTGGAATAATTGTAGCATCTGCGTTTTTCGACGGGCCGCTTATAATTACTTTTTCCGCGCCTGCGATTAAATGCTGCGAAGCTGCGTTGCGGTCAGTGTTCCTGCCAGTTGACTCAATTACATAGTCAATGTCAAGTTGTTTCCACGGTAGTTTCAACACTTCTTTCTGACTCAACACTTGAATTTCTTTGCCTTTTACAAAAAGAGTTGTTTCACTAGCAGATACTTCTTGGTTAAACTTTCTGTGCACTGAATCATAAGTTAGTAAATATGCAAGTGTCTTTGCGTCGGTTAAATCATTAACCGCGACTATTTCAAAATTTTTGTTAAAAGCTTCGTCTTGCATTGCTGCTCTGAAAAATAACCTTCCAATTCGGCCAAAACCGTTAATCGCTAGTCGTTTCTTAGCCATAGTAATATCACCGCGAAGTACGGATGGAAAACTCAAAAGTTTTCAACCCCACATATCTAGTAACAAACTAAACCGCTTAACAATTTAAAACATAGCAGTAACGGGGAAAAAGCCGCGGCGTGGCGGATGGTTATTTATTAGTTGAACTCCAAGGAATATTTAAGTGAAAGTGAAAAATGGCAGGGTTAACCGCAAAAACAGTAACAATAGGCGACATCACTACTCGTCACCTTGTTTCAATACAAGAGGATGAAACAGTGGAAAAAGCTGGCAACTTAATGCAAGAAAAAGAAGTCACTATGCTAGTTGTTATGGAAAAGGAAAAAGTAGTTGGAATTTTAACAGCTGGCCAGTGGTTTAACTCATTTTACTTACACGTCGGGAGTCACTTGCCACACCACCGGTTCCGCACTGACCGCGCTGGCCAGTTTGACTTACAGCTAGAAAAAAGCGAAGCTGTGAAAAAACGCGCAGCTGAATTTAAACAAATGAAAATAAGTGAAATTATGAGCAGTCATTTTAAAACTATTTCAGAAAATGCTAGCTTAGTGGAAGCAGTGCATGAAATGAAGTCAAGTGAAATACGCAGGTTACTTGTAACTGATGAAAAAAGCGGCAAAATAATAGGCGTGCTTGGAAGAACCAGGACTATAAACGCGTTGCTAAGTGAATTGTAATCATTTACTAAAAAAACTAATTAACCGCTATATTTGTTGGCGCGCTTGTTGGTTGGCTAGTGAACCCAATTAAAGCTTTTAAAGTTTCAACTATTCCACCAGCAGCTATGTTCTGCGCATGGGCTTCTGTTCTAAGCGCCTCTGCGTCTTGTTCAATACTAGTTGCAAAAGCTTCGCATTTATCGCGGTCGCTGCTACTTTCTAGCTTTAGACACACTTCACGCATGGCCTTTGCCGACTCGAAGAGATTATCAACTTGCCGTAGCTTAAACTCAGCTTGTGCACTTTGTTGAGCTGCATTTAAACCAAACACAGTTGAAAGCTGCGACATCACTTGTGAAAACACGTCTTTTGCAATGTCAGCTTTTAGCTTTTCAAGCTCCGCCTTAGTAAGTACAATGGAGTCAGTGGCGAGCTCTGCACGGGTTTGTTCAATTAGCGGCAAGTTAGTTTGGTCAAATAATTCATCAATTGACCTAACTTCTTCGCTGGCTAACTCTAGTTTATTACATTCAGCTGCTGCTTTCTTTTCAATTAATTCAATTACTTGTTCACGGTTTGCAAGCGCTTTGCACTGGCCATATGCATCGTCAAGTTTAGCTTTTGAATCACTAACTTGCCCTTTGCATTCTAGATACGGGTCTTTTCCTTCAGCGCAAAACTTTTCTAACTCCGCTTTGTTAAAAGCCACTTCGCGACTACAAGTTTCGTCTATTCCCTCGTCAGTGTGCGTCGCAAAGTTATTACCGCGACTAAATGAAAGGCACTGGCGCATAAACCCACTTCGGTCAACTTCACCGCTTGAAGTGCACATACTATTGCCACTACTGCCACCACCCAAGTCTTCACGGCTATCCACAATTACAGCTGGCGGATAAGCAGTTGATGGTGGATTCGCTGCTGGAACCGTTGTTGCAGATGTTTGACCAACACGACCCACTCCCACTTGTAGTCCGGTTGGCCTAGAGGCAGAAGTAGTCGCAGTTGGAACGCAACTGTACTGCGTGCATTGAATTGAAGTTGAACTGCACCCAGGCGGGTAGTAACTTGAAGTGGTTGTTTGCTGCGTGTAGCCGGTTTCACAAGTTGTTGGGGTCCATGGCGAATAAGTTGGACATGATTGACTACCACATTGTGACTGGTCAGTTTCGCACCAACTACTCGTACACTGAACTGGAGTAGTGCAGCCATTTCCATAATAAGGAGTAGTGGAAGTCCGCTGTATTTGGCCAGTACCGCAACTAGTTTGACCTGAAGATGGACAAATTGCAGTTGTACCGCAAAGCGCTGGATCTGTTGTGCATGTCTGTGATTGGCACCTGCAGCTTTGGCTGTTTTCTTGCATCGTATAGTAGTTTGTACCTAAGATTTGCCCGCTTGTACATGCTGGCGTGTAAGATGAAATTGGACATGAAGTTGTGCAAGCTGGGAGTGAAGTTGCGTCTACGCAGCGCGTTTGCCAACAGTTTTGGTAACCCGGGATAAGGCTACTTGTTGAAACCTGCGTACCAGTACATTGAACTGGCGCGATGTACGGACAAGCACCTGCAGATGTATTTGATCCAGGAGTAGGAGTAGATGGATTTGTTGTTGAAGAACTACACCATTTTGTAGTGCAAGCGCATTGCACTCCGTTTACATTACTACTGTACGGAGACGGGGAAGATTGGAGAGTTTCACCTGTTCCGCATGTTGGTGCTTGACAACCTGGTCCATTTGCACAAACTGGCAAAGTGCTATAATCAGTTTCACACCATTTTGAAGTGCAGGCGCATTGCACTCCGTTAACAGTACTACTGTATGGTTGTGGAGATGTTTTAAGCACTTGACCCGCAGTACACGTAGGCGCCTGGCAACCAGATCCTCCTGCACAAACTGGCAAAGTAGTGTAGTCAGTTTCGCACCATTTTGACCCTTCGCACTTGCATGCTTTGCTATTTTCAGTGTAAGTCATGTAACTTGTTTTTAGGCGTTGGTTAGCACTACATGTCGATACTTGGTATCCGCTATATGCCCCGCCATAAGTAGAGCAGGAAGAAGTGCAAGTAGGCAGTGAAGCTGGCGAAACACAACTCGATTTATAACACGTTAGAGATTTACCGGTTGGAGTAGTGTAACTGTATGGTTCGCTCCAATAAGTTTGGTCGCTTGTGCAAGTCGTGGGGCTAGAAGATGGGCAGTATTCATTTGTTGAAGTTGGAGTTACTGGCGAAATTGATTTGCAAGTATAAATTGGACACTGTGCAGTTGCTCCAGAACCATAAGAAGGTTGAGCGTGTTCACCTGGCGGGCAAGCTGGAAGTGGGCATGAAGCGGATAGTTTTTCTTTGCATTGATACACTGGACATTTTCCATCGTGGAAAGCATAAGCCGCTTGGGATCCATCTGGACAAGTTTGGCTAACCGGACAAGCATTAAGCTTCGGCAATAAGCCTGGTTGGCAGAAGCGATAAGCGCATGAACCACTGTAT
>JAUYPK010000061.1 GCA_030697615.1 Microcaldota archaeon
AAGAAGCAAAGCAGCTCTCGCTAGAAGAATTCATGAAAGTAATCCCTTCACACCAGCGCAGGACATTAACCCGCATGGCTGCAAAGCTAAAGCACTTCCTAGTAGAATTTCGCAAGAAAAAAGCCAAAGGCAAAAAAATAATTAAAACACACCTGCGCGAAATGGTCATACTTCCCGAAATGCTTGACACGGAATTTTTGGTTTACAACGGCAAAGAATGGACCAAAGTAGTTCCACAACTTTCAATGCTTGGACATAGGCTAGGCGAATATTCGATCACCACTAAACTAGTAAAACACTCTGGACCAGGAGTAGGCGCAACCAGGGGAAGTAAATCAGTTGAACTCAAATAAGTAAACAAATCAATGGCGATAAATTACAAATGGGATTATTTAAGTATTCAATAAAAGTTGCAGATGAAAAGAAAGCAGCTAGAGCGCAGGTTCACGACGTCAACGCTTCGCATAAGGACTTAAGTCAAGTGCTAGGTGCAATAAAATACAAGACCATTGCACAAGCAATGAAAATTTTACAAGAAGCAATTACGAAAACCAAAGCCATTCCATATAAGAAATTTGCAACGCGTCTTGGACATCGCAGCGAACTAGGTGGCAAAAAAGGCAGGTATCCAATTAAAGAAGCAAAAGTTGCTTTGGACCTGTTGAAAAATGCAGTTGCCAATGCAGAGTCAAAAGGGCTTGACAAAGAAAAATTAATAATTGCCGGCGAATGTGCACACAAACAAAACTTGTTCATGCGTGCCAGGAAATACTGGGCAAGTGGAATAATTATTGGATACGGCAGACAATCATATGCAAGCAAATACGTAACCTGCTGGGCTGAAATAGCATTGATCGAACGAGAACCAAGGTCGAAAAAAGCAATAGAAGGGAAAAAAATCGGAGAAAAAAACTCGGCAAAACCAGAAACTAAAACACTTCACACCGCAGCGGTTAAGCCAGCTGTAAAAACACACGTGAAAAAAGAAGCTCCCCAAATAGTGGCAGCGGAAGAAATCAAAACAAAGCAAACAATAGAGGCGATTAACTAAAAAGTGGCAAGTGAAAAAAAGTTCATTCAAAAAGCGTTGTCTGACTTCGAAGTAAAGGCTTTCCTACAGCGAGAACTTGAACAGGCAGGCGTCTCATCAATTCAAATTCAAAAAACTCCAATAGCGACTCGTATTGCCATTGCAGTGCGCAGACCAGGGTTAGTAGTTGGCAAAAAGGGTCAAACTATAAAAGACATCACCGGAGCACTCCAAACTAACTATGGGGTTGAAAACCCACAAATCGAAGTGATTGAAGTCCAACAACCATCCCTAGATGCCAAGTTAATGGCAGAGAAAATCGGAAGACAAATTGAAATAAAGGGAAACGTAAAAACCGCCATGCGTTTTGCATTAAGGGAAATAATGTCCGCAGGTGCAATTGGCGCAGAAATACGCGCAGCTTGAAAACTAGTTGGAAAAGGCGGAAAAGCCAAGACCACTACTATTCGTGCGGGCTATTTAAAGAAATCAGGTGAAGAGTCCAAAAAAGTCACTAGAGGTCATTTCACCGCTTACCTAAAAGCAGGCGCAGTTGGTATACTAGTACAAATAGTAAAGCCAGGAACTATATTTGCCGATACGGTAGACCTCTCTAAACTTGCAGTTCCAATTATAACCGAAACTCAGATTGAAGAGAAAAAAGACGAAGCGAAAAAACCAGGTGAGAAGAAACGCGTTCCACGCAAAAAAACAACTAAAACAAAAGAGGCAAAACCAGAAGTAACTCCCGAAGCAACTCCGGCAGCCCAAATTACTCAATCTAAAGAAACTCCAGTTGAAATAGTTCAACCTAAAGAAACTCCGGTGGTACAAGATACTCCCGCGGCTCCAGTAATAGCCACGCAAGTTCCAGTACAACCATCAACAGCGTGATGAAATATTTATGGCAATTATACGAAAAAAACAGTTAAAACCAATGTCAAAACAAGAACTCGAAGCAAAGCTCGCCGAAATAGAAGTTGAGCTAAAACGCGCCTATTCGACCCGCGATAAAAACACGGCAAAGAAAAAAGAACTCCTAAAAGTAAAAAGCAGGATTTTAAATTACTTGCATAAATTTGTAGAAGTTGCAAAAATTCCAAAAGCAAGCGGTATCAAAGCCTCCAGTAAGAAGTAGCCAAAGCTTTAAAAGCAGTTTTCATCACAACATATTCTTGCAATAAGAGGGTTTCATAGTTTCTTGATCATGTCTGAGATTTGTCCAAAGTGTGGCTTGCCGCTTGATATATGCGCTTGCCAGTCAATCCAAAAAGAAACAACTCAGCACATTACGCTATATACGACAAAGAAGCGGTTCAACAAGCTTGTAACAATTGTTCAGGGATTAAGTGGAGACGCTTTGAAAGAAACTGCAAAAAGTTTAAAGCACAAACTTGCTTGTGGTGGAAGTTCCAAAGATGGATTAATTGTTCTACAAGGAGACCACGTGAACAAAGCAAAACAGATCCTCATTTCCTTGGGTTATCCAGAAGAAATGATTTATATTAAATTCGGAAGATAATTTTTTTTAGCTATCAATTAAAATAGCGTAAAAGTACCTAGCGACTTTAACGCACAACTAAAAGCAGGCGAAGAGATGTATGCAGTTCCTTAGCCGTGAGTTAATAGGCAAGGAAGTCAAAATAACGTCAAGCTTCTGCAAAGGTCTGTGCCAAGTCAAAGGGAAGATAATAGACGAAACTGCCAATACTTTCGTCATCGAATACAACCGCCAACGGAAAGTAATTCCCAAAGCAACTACTGTATTTGAAATAGACGGAAAAAAAGTAGACGGAAAAGTTTTGGTCGGCAGACCAGAGGACAGGACAAAGAAATTCGCTTAGCGACTTTTCTCACATTTTCCTTAGTTGTAAAATATTTGTAAAGTGATTCTCAGATGGTTCAATGCAATGATGTAAAATGCCCATTTCACGGCACCCTTAGCTTACGCGGTGCTGTTTTTATCGGTAAAGTCATAAGCGCAAAAGAAAGAAAAAGCGCAGTTGTAGCAATTGACTACACTCGCAAAGTAAGAAAATTCGAGCGGCTTGAAAAGAAAAGAAGCAAACTTCATTGTCATGTTCCATCGTGTATTTCAGTAAAAGAAGGCGACCTAGTAGA
>JAUYPK010000152.1 GCA_030697615.1 Microcaldota archaeon
TAGCGGCAAATGCCACTATTGTTGCAAAGAGGTAGAATGAGTTGTCCGCGCTTGCGGAGTTTTCAACAACTGAAATTCCTTGCTCGTAGAATTTCAAACCAGCGAAGAGAGCAGCTATTTGGACTAGTGTAAACAGAAAAAGCGTCTTTGTAATTATTGGCTTCAAAATTTTCACTCGTGGTATTAGATACTTAACTGAGATTAAAAGCGTTTGGGATTATTGAAATTCTTTCTTTTGGCCACGCCTGGCCTTTTCTTTCTTAGGAAGAAAGAAAAGGCATGGCTTTTACTTGCTGAATATAGCTGTGCAGAGTCCTCCTGCGTTTTTGTCTTTTTGGCTGCATTGTTCTGCAAATGTGTCGCTGGTTGTCTTTACGTTTTGGATGATTGTATCAATTTGTTCTTTGTTTTGCTGTGGCAAACTGCTTTTTGAACTGTTGAGAAATTGAACTACTTCGTTCATTTTTCCAACTCCATTTGTGCAATTTTGCGCGGCTTGTTTTTCTTCTATGTACTTCATGCAAAACGGCTTTAGTATAAATTCGTAAATTGGGTCTCGTGGCTTAACTGCGCTTCGCGTAACTGCATATGCTTTTGTGAGTTTGTCCTCTTGTCCGTTTATTATAAACGCTGCTGAAAATGGAAGTGAAGTGGACAAGTCGCTGAACTGTAAAGTTTCCATTACGTCTTCAGCTTCGCATCGTCCATTCATGCTTTCGGTTAACAATGCGAGTAAGTTATCTTGGCTACTTGTAAGTTGTCTACACTGTTGTGTGGCTGGGCCAGCATATTGGCACCTGTCCTCTAAATATGTACGGCATTCGCTGAACGCGTTTTCCGGCCTGCGGCAAAACAGTTGCCTTAGTTCAGCGGTTGCCGTAACTTCTTTTCTGCAAGTTGATATGATTGTGCTACTTGCATAGCTTTCAAAAACTTTTGCGCGTAGCTGTGCAACGCACCGGTTTTGCACTTCTTGCTGTGAAAGTAAAATAATTGGAGTGTCGCTGATTGTTTCGCTGGATATAACTAGTCCAGTTGGTCTGGCAGGGGATGTGACAATTGCTGTTTGGCACCTTCCGCTTGTACAACCTAATCCGTTGGCACATGTAATTAAAGTTGAATTAACCGTAGCTGTATTTGATGAACTGCAGAAATATTCCCGCAATTTTGTTGTACTTGTGCAAAAGTCGGTGTTTGTGGACATCAGTGTCCCGTTTGAAGCGGTTATATTAACTGTTCCAGTTGTTGTTTGGTTGCTGCCGTTATCACTATCAATGCAAGTGTAAGTAACTGCTCCTTTTGGAGTTGTTCCGCCGCCACCAATTCCTGCACCTGCAACGCACCTTCCATTACTACATGCACTGCCGCTTGCGCAAGATATTTTAACTGAAGTTGCATTTGACGCGGTTGAGTTAGCACAGAAATATTCAGTTACTTTTGTTGTACTTCCGCCACATGTGTCTACGTAGTTAGTTGTTGCGCCGTTTGAAGCATTGATTGTAACTGTTCCACTTGCTGCACTGTTGTTACCGTTGTCATTATCCGTGCAAGTATACGTAATTGGAACTGGCGCGTTTGGATCTATACACGCTCCTATTGCGGTTGAGCAAGTTGTGCCAGTTGGACACGTATAATTTTTTATTTTTAGAGTAGATGAATTTGCACGTATACACGAGTATTCCTGTACGACTTTATTTGCTACGCACGTGTCGCTGAACTGCTGTGTTGGGCCGCTTGTGTTAGTTATCGTAACTGTGCCTGGAATGGTTGCATTTGCGTTTGTTTCAGTGTCAGTGCAAGTGTAATTTGGAGTCGCTGTTGCGCCATTCATTTCAGGTTCGCCTGGTGGTGCTGGATTTTGTGGGTTGTTGTTTTGATTGCCGCTAGGTGGCGAATTTTGATTAAGTATATTTTGGTTTCCTAGTGGGTTTGATACAAAGCGAGGCGATTGATCGATCATTGAGTCGTTTATCTCAATATTTTCTCCTCTGATGCCGCAGTGTCCAATGCCGTTAACTGTCGTGTATTGAAAACCGTGTGAAGTGCAAGCTTGCCTTGCAACTGTGCTGTCAACTGGACCTACTTTAACTTCGCCGCCTTGGTAATTTTCCCTGAATTCATTGCACCTGCTTGCAATGTTAGTTTCAAGTAATTCCAAGTCTGCAAATAAAGTTTCGCTTTCGCTTGTAAGCCGACTGATGCATTGCTGTTCGAGTTGGCTGTTGCTTAAACTACACGTGGAAGAGTTGATAAAAGCGTCGCAGTTAGTTGTTGAACAAACGTTTGAAAATTCATCGGTGCCAGCGCAAAGCTGATCCTGGGTAAGTATTGAAAGTGCAGTTGTCAACCGCGGCGTTATCCGCGTTGTGCCGCAATATTGTAAAAAGCGGTCAAGTGAAAGTTCTTTGAAAGCGGATGTAATTGAATATTCAGCTAGTTCTCCACTAGTTTGACCAGCTGTAATTGGAAAAACCCTTGCGTTTGCAACTATTCCAGACTCTAAATTAACTTGCTGGCTAACGGCAGCTGTAAAAGCGGTAAACGTAAGAACTAACAACAGCGTCAAAGTAACTTTTTGCATCCATATTAAGAGAAATTGAAAGCTTTTAATCATGGTTGTAGTTTAGTTAAGCCCGAGGTTTAAAAGGCCGCGGCGATTGAGCGGCCTTTTTACCACTCGCCCTTTTTCCTCGCCGCTTTTATGTACCCTGGCTTTGGTTCATATAAGTCGCCTTGGCGTTTTAAGTCGTCTATCATTTTTCTCGCTGTTTGCTCTTCGATGTTTACGACGCTGCATTCTTTCACAACGTCATCTACATCTACCAAGTCAAACTGCTTTTCAAGCGAAGCAATCACGTTCATCAACGTGCGGAGCTTGTCAACTTTGCTTTTTGGTTGGCCAATGTTAACAATGTCACTGTCAATTAAGCCGGTTTCTTTGTCGGTGAACACGTCGTGCAGTACAAAACTTACAAGTGCAATTGAGCGTTCAGCGTCTTGAAGCTCTACTTTTTGTGATAAGCGTGCTTTTGCGCTTGCTTCTGCGAGGCGGATCACTCCTTCGATTTGCCTTGCAGTTACTGGAAAAGTGTTGTTCTTTTTGCCTAGCTGGCGGAGTTCGAGGTAAAATTCCTTGATTTTTTCACTTGCTTCTGGCGTTAGCGCAGGGAAGCATGTTCTTCTTGCATATGCAATATACTTACGTAGAAAGTCTGGCTCAATTACTGGCAAAATCAAACTACCGTCTAGTGGTTTTTCTTTTGTTGCGCCAAGCGTGTGGCCAAGTATAATGTGCTCTGCTAGTTTACGGTCATGTGCTTCGTCTAACACGTCGCGAATTGTAAAAATCAAGTCAAACCTACTGAGGAGAGTTGGCGGAATATCGAATTGTGTTGCTGGAGGTGAGTTTGGGTCAAAGCGGCCGTACTTCGGGTTAGCTGCAGCGAGTACAGATGTTTTTGTCTGAAACGTTGTCAAGATGCCTGCCTTTGCAATGCTTACTTGTTGCTGTTCCAATGCTTCGTGCAATGCGCTTCGGTCATCTGGATCCATCTTGTCAAATTCGTCTATCATAACTGTGCCGCCGGAGCCCAGCACCATTGCACCGGCTTTTAAAATCCACCCGCCTGTTAACTCGTCTTTTTCAGCTGATGCTGATAAGCCAACTCCGCTTGTGCCTTTACCACTTGTAAAAATTCCTTTAGGTGCGAGCCGCGCAACGTATTGCAAAATCGCACTTTTTCCCAATCCAGGGTCGCCGATTAAAATGGTGTGTATGTCCCCGCGGATCTTGTGGCCATCTGGAAGCTTTTTGTTTGGAGTGCCGCCAAATAACTGTAGTGCAATTGCCTGCTTAAGTTCATTGTACCCGTAGATGCTTGGCGCAACGCTTGCAGCGATTTTTTGGAACAATTCTGGGCTATTTGCAAGTTCCTTTATTTGCTTTTCTTCTTCTTTGCTTATTTCCAGCGATTCGAATTCTTGTTGCATTTTGTGGACGTGAATAATGTCAAGGAACTTACTGTAAACACTGCTTTTTCCTTTGCCTTCCTTGTTTGGTTTTAAACGTAAGATGCCGGTGATTGTTAGTTTTTCTCCTGGCGCAACTAAATTTACCAAGTCACGCTCCAGCCACAGGTCAACGTGTGCAGTTGGAGTGTTACCGCGGAGTTTTTCAACCATTTCTTGTACGCGGGAACGTTGAAGGTTTACAAATTCACTGCGTTCCTCTAATAGCTTAAAGTGGTTGCGGCCACACTTGCATTGGACTGGCGGTTTAACCGCTTCGGTTTTCTCTGGCTTTGTGGTAGTTATAGCCCAGCAGTGCATGCATTCCCAAAGGGCGGTTTCCATTCTTGGATAAATGTCAGTAATCCAGCTTACTGCACCTTCAACTTTTACAAGTTTGTCAAGTTCTTTTGCACCGAGGTTCTGCACAGCAATGTTGTACACTTCTGGCAAGTTGAAAACGCGAAACTTAGGCTTGTAAAGTTCTTTTGCCACCATCAACGTATGTGTGTTTAGGGAACGTAGCGCTTCTTCTGCAATTGCTAAGTATTTGTCAGGATAGGTTATCAGGTTGTCCGCCAGTTCAGTGTTGAACCGTTGTATATCTAGGAAATCTACGTCTAGTGATTGTTTTTGCGGGTAGCTAGCAGTTAGTTCTTCAATTTGGTTTTTTTTAATGTTGGAGAGAAAGTCTTCGAACTGACGGTAAATCTCCTCCCTGCTAATAGAAACAGTTTCTTCCACTTCTTTTTTTCCACCAACTTTAGTCTAGTTTTTCTCTCCTTCATAACGCTTATTGCCTTAAAAGCGTTTTTTAGGGATTAATGGAACTGTGGAGGGTTCAAGCATAAGGTCTTTTCGCCACACCTCCTTGCCGGTAAAAGGCCCCC
>JAUYPK010000004.1 GCA_030697615.1 Microcaldota archaeon
CACACAATTATTGAAGCAAGGTAGGTTTTAATCTTTTTCCAATGCAATTCTCCAGAGCTGAGTTTCATAGCTTTTGTCAGAGCTTATTGTTAACGAATTGAAACAATACAAATGCCGGAAAATAGATTACAAATGCATGAAGTGAAGTCCAGCCATTACTGTAAGTCATTGCACCGATACTGACAAATAGAAATTCGATAAAAGCACCCACAATTCCAATTGGAATTGCAACTAAAATTGCATTTTGCCAAGTTGACCAACTTCGAAGCAAGTTAAGCGCTGCTCCAGCGCAAAACGCTATTAGCGAAACCTCAAGAGCCACAGCTGGACCAATAAGAAAGCCCCCATTTGTCCACCAGTAATGCCCATAAAAGCCAAGTGTTTGGACCACCCAATCAAAAACCGCTACGAACAATCCAGCTTTAGCCATTGACAATAGTTTTTCCTTTTTTGGCTTATAGCGCAAAATTAACGCGCCTAAAATCGCGGCTGCCAATAACAATACAAAAATCCAAATCGCCATATTGAGTATCAATGGGGTTTAAAATATTAAAACACACTTATTGTAATATATAATACAATAGAGAGTGTGATTTTAGACTTATGAACGAAGATGAACTACGAAACCAACTACAGGAATTTCAAGCAGTGCAAGGGCAGTTACAGATGCTTGGAATGCAACTACAACAATTAAACGCACAGGAAAGCGAAACGCAAAAAGCCTTGGACGAAGTGAACAAAGGCAACGGGCCGTTTTACCGCTACGTTTCAAACATCCTAGTTGAAAAAGACAAGGAATCGCTGAAAAAAGAGCTTGAAGAGGAAAAGGAAACCATCACAATGCGCGTTTCTAGTTTTAAAAAGCAGGAAGACCGCTTAAAGCCAAGGTTTGAAGAACTACGCAAAAAAATCGAAGAAGCGGCAAAACACATGAAACCAAACGGCTAAAAAAAACAAAAAAGGAAAACGAAATGAAATTCCAAGACAAAGTCGCACTTGTAACAGGCTCAAGCCGTGGCATTGGAAAAGCAACTGCACTAGCATTTGCACATGAAGGAGCAAAAGTCGTAATTAACTACGCCACTAATAAAAAAGAAGCTGAAAAAACTCTAGCCGAAGTAAAAGCGTTTGGTGTAGAAGCAATTTCAATTCAGTGCGACGTTTCAAATCCTACGGACGTAAACCGGATGTTTGAAGAAACCGTTAAGAAATTTGGACGCGTGGATGTGCTTGTGAATAACGCTGGCATTTTCCACGCTGCAGATTCGCTTGAAAAAATAACTTTAGAAGATTGGGACAAAAATTTCAAAACTAATGTAATCGGCACTTTTCTATGCATACAATCAGCTGCACATATAATGAAAAAACAAAAAAGCGGAAAAATTGTAAACATCTCTTCTGTTCGCGGGCTACTTAGCTGTGGTAGAACGCCCGAATACGCCGCGTCTAAAGCAGCTGTGAACAGCCTTACAACTACAATGGCAAAGGAACTAGCGCCTCTGATTAACGTCAACGCAGTTGCGCCTGGTTGGGTTGAAACCGAAATGAACAGCGACATTCCAAGCGACTTGCGAAAAAGTGAAACTGAAAAAACTTATTTGAAGCGGTTTGCAAAACCTGAAGAAATAGCAAGCGCTGTTCTCTACCTCGCTTCGGACGAAGCAACTTACATCACAGGCCAAGTGCTTGTAGTTGACGGCGGGTATAGTTTGAAATAAAGGGAGAAAAACTAAGATGCCTGAACCACTTCATAAAATAACTGTGCTAAGACCAAAAGGAAGTAACCGACCAGACCATGAACTGGTTAGGCTCGTTAGTAGACCAGGAAAATATGGACGTGAACGTTTGATTATTTTTCCAGGGGTAAAAAAGAAACAAATCTCTGGACTATTCCGAGAAAAATGGAAAATAGACCCAGTGAAACCACACACTAGTGGTCGCGCAGTATTTTTCGCTAAAACTAAGGGTTCCGATGGAAAAAAATTTGAAATTGCAGTTAAGCATTTGCGAAGATACGCCTCATATACTCATGAAGCGCGTATGCTTCTTCACCTTAGATCAAATGGAATTCCAGCTGAACAACCACTAGGGTTACTCATTCAACCTGGAGAACGCATGCTCATAACTAGGCGAATCCGCGGGCAGTACAGCAACCATTTTCCAGCTTGGGCGCGTGGGCTAACACACGATGCATACATAGTTGAATTTGAAAGACGAACAGGCAAAAGCACTTTAGAAAAACTAGCAGAATTAGGAATTAAATCAAGCGACTGGAAGGGATTTGAAACTGTTCCAAGCTACTTACATGGCGCAATTAAACAATTTGTCGTTGATGCAGAACATCTTCACTCGGAAAAAGAAAACAAATTAGCTAAAACAAAACAGGCTAAAGTAATCGTATAAACCCTAGCCCCAATATAGGGTAACAGTTAAATTCAGATTTTGTCTTCTCTTTCACATGCAGTATTCCGAACTCCTCCGTGAGTTACATTCACTAAAGGGAAAAACGCTAATTACATTCCATTCACTCGGCGACGTAGAGGCAGTTGCAAGCGCAATTGCACTGTCTAAACTGTTGCAAAACTGCACCGTGAAGTCGCCAGACCACACTAACTCCGCTAGCCGCCACTTACTTGAAAAACTCGCTGTTGAAAAAATTCCAATTCTCAAACCAGGCGAAACAACCGCCTACAACAACGTTGTACTTGTAGACGTTGCAAACAAAGAGATGCTCGCGGATTTCGGCAACGAACTCGCTAAGTTCGGTGGAAAAGTAATTGCAATTGACCACCACGAACATGGTAACATGTTAAAAAACGCAAAGATTTTTGAATTTCCAAACCGGACAAGTTGCTGCGAAGTGATCTACGATTTATACAGAGTGAGTGGCAGGAAAATACCTTGGAAAATCGCTACGCTTTTACTAGCGGGGATAATTAGTGACACCGCGAGGTTCAAAACTGCGAATAAAGAAACTTTCCACGCTGTGCCGCAGCTTTTAATTGCAAGTGGAAAGAAATACGAAGATGTGCTACAAATGGTGAAAACTAGCCGTGAT
>JAUYPK010000011.1 GCA_030697615.1 Microcaldota archaeon
TATCTGCTTTGCTTCGTTTAATTCCCCTTACGCCGGATAAGTCAGTTAACAAGATAATCTCGGAAAATAAACTGCAAAAAATAGAAGGGGAGATGCTTAGAAAGTTAGTGCTTGAGAACAACGGGAACATCGCAGAGATAATGAAAACCCACAAGGCAAACATCGACCCAGCACAGCTAAACCAAACAATTACAGAGCTCAAAGCAGCTGGAAAAATACAAGGATGAAAACCAAGATAAACACAGCCGACATAATAAGTTGAAACTAAAGCAGCAAAACAAATAAGGTTATAAAAATGCCAAACGACGAAAGCGACCACGCTTCAAAGATAAGTGAAATACTAGAGCCACTTACTGACGCGGTGAAAAAAATTGGGCTTGCAAAAATAATCCTCGCAGTTATACTAATTGCAGTCTCGCTATGGTTCATTAACTTACCAAAACCAGGCGCGTTGTATATAACCGTAAGCGAACTTGACGCTAGCCAACCAGTTGAAGGTGCACTTATCTCGCTACAGTGGCCAGATGGTCAACTTATAGGCGACACGTTTACAAGCATAACTGACTCAAGCGGACGAGTAACCTTCACAAATGTGCCAACCCAACGAAGCGTCACAATAGTAGTTGAAGCAACTGGCCAATTTGACTCTGCTTTCGAAGATATAAGCCTGCAAAGCGGGGAAGAAAAAGGTCAAACTATAAAGCTGGCAAAAACGCTCGACATAACCCTAGCGCCAACTTCACTTTCAGGCACAGTTAGCGAAACATGTGTAAAAGAAGCACAGTTAACCGTAACCAACAATGGAAATTCTGACGTCGACGCAATATTTGTAGGCGATGGGACACTTCAAAACGCAGTTTCTTCAGAAACCCAAACCATTTCTCCAGGGTTAAGCGAAAACGTAACAGTGCTTTTAGACGTGTCAAAAAGCGGGAGGAAAAAAGGCCAAGCTTTAACCGGCGAAATGAGAATTAAAGGAACAAATAAAAAAGTAAACTTAAATTTACAAGTCGGTGAATCGCCAAGCATAGAAGTTTCCCCAAGTTCAATAACCTGCCCAGCAGGTAGGCCGCTCTGTTTACAAGTTGTCACAGTGAAGAACAACGGCGACTCTACGTTGAACAATTTAAAAGTTGAACCAGCCGCAACTATTACAAGTGTGTTGGAAAACAGCGACGTTGAACGCTACTATATAACTAATTCAATCCCGCCAAACAGTGAAGCAAAATTTGGAGTGCGCATAACTCCATCCACTCCAACAATAGGCGTAATTACAATAACCGCAGACTGCTACTCAAGACAAATTGACGTCGAAGCTGGCTAGCAAAACAACGCAACTCAAGCCGCAACTGTTTTTAACTTTGTTCCCTTCTTTTTACTTTAACTATGGACTACGCATACGTCAACGTATTTGAAAACACTTCACAGGTTAAGATTCCAAAAGACCCACTACAGCAAATTATCGGCCAGCAAAACGCTGTAAACTTGGCAAGCATAGTTGCAAAGCAACGCCGCAACTTATTATTAGTTGGCCCACCAGGAACTGGAAAAAGCTTACTCGCACAAGCAATCGCTTGCCACTTGGCAAAACCAACACAAGAAATAAGCGTCTTACATAACCCAGAAAATCCAGAGAGGCCAGCTATAGAAATAAGGACAACCCAACAAATTACAAACGAACAAAAAAAAGCACAGCAAGTACAAGGCAAAAACGTAAAGCCTGAAAATGTACCGTTCTTCGTCTCAGAAAGACTAGGGTTCCGCTGTAGGAAATGTGGGTCAAACAGCAAACCAAATGTAAACGCCTGCCCGAAGTGCGGCAGCGACAAATTTGCAACAAGTAAATCTCCATTCGGTGACCTGTTAGCGCCGTACTTAGAAGACCCACGCCGCTCCGATAGGGTACACACAACGCGGCAAAACGAAACAACCGGCGTAGAAGAAGTCATCGTATACGAAAGAGACGGCGTGGATTCCATCCGCATCTTAGACCAAAAGTCACTTGAACAAATAGACGCAATTAAGAAAAAACGGCCGCGCAAAGTAATTGTGCCACTGAAACGCAAAACGTTTGTAGCTATAACGGGGTCAAGCGAAACCGAACTACTCGGCGACGTAAGGCACGACCCGTACGGTGGACATTCACAAATAGGGACGCCACCATATATGCGCGTAGTTGCAGGTGCAATTCACGAAGCGCACGAGGGAGTACTATTCGTAGATGAAATAAGTTCACTGCAACACTTACAACGCTACTTACTAACAGCAATGCAAGAGCGAAAATTTGCAATTGCTGGCAAGAACCCACAGAGCAGCGGTGCAATTGTACGCGTTGACGACGTGCCATGCGACTTCATCCTAGTTGCCGCGTCGAACATCAATGATTTAAACCACATTTTGCCACCTTTGCACTCGCGCATCATTGGCAACGGCTACGAAGTTCTATTGGACACGTGGATGCCTGACAACGCTGAAAACCGCGACAAGCTAGTGCAGTTCACAACTCAAGAGATAATACGCGACGGCAAAATTCCACACGCTACGTACAAAGCAGTTGAAGCGCTTATTGAAGAAGCGAAGCGGCGATGCCAATTAACAGAAGATGTGCAGGGGTTGACGCTTCGCTTGCGTGAATTATCCGGCATAATCCGCATGGCTGGCGATATCGCAGTTGGAAAAAGCGCGGAGTTCATTGAAGAAGAATTTGTAAAACAAGCGATCCAACGCGGCAGGACAATTGAAGAACAGCTGTCTGACAAATACGGTTCAGTATGGAAAGCTGGTTTAAGCGAAGCAACGCTGGGCCACGATAAAAAACCAAGCCAAAAAGAAGTGAGTTAAAACTTGGTTAAACACATTTTACGTGCTTTGGAACGATGCAGAAAAATTATACTGT
>JAUYPK010000017.1 GCA_030697615.1 Microcaldota archaeon
TTTCCATCTCTAAAAGGATGGATATTTTCAAATTGGTTATGTACGACCGCTGCAAGCACAAGCGGGGAGTAGCGCTTCTTGTTTTTACTGTACCACTTGACTAGTTTCTTTAAGAGGTACGGCACTTGCATTGATGGTGCGCCGCGGTGAACGACGTTTCCAAATTGGTCTCCAACTACAACTTCTTCTCCGCGCTGCCGGAATTTACCAGCGAATGACTTGGAGTTCTTGAAAACTATCTCGTGGAGTTTCTTAATGAGTTCAAGAGATACGTGTTCCTTTGTTTTTCTCACGTATTTAACTGCTTCTGCTAATCCGTATGTTTCCGAAATCTCTTCTTTTGTCCGGTCAGGCCACTTGTTTTTTTCAAGTATGCCAATAACCTCTTCTTCAGTTACAGTTGAGCCTTCAATGGCGTTGGTATTGTAAGTAAATGCCTCTGTGAATTTTACCCACTCTGCTTCACTTAAGTGCAAAAGTTTTATCTCCCCGGTGGGTTGTAGCGTTTCAAGTTCCTTTACTTCTCCCCGCGAAAGCACTGTTTTGTAAGGATCGCGGCTGGATCTACTAGCTAAAATACGTCTTTCCAACTCTCGTTTACCGCCTTCAATAGCTGCGTTTAGTTGTCTTTTTGAAAGATCAGCGCCTAGGTAAACGCGTATTTTTTTCGCCTTTCCGTTTTCCCTATAGCTGTACGCTAGGTAGTATTTTTTTCTCTTCTCCTGACGTCGAGTTTCAATATGCATTATTGGTTTAGGTGACTACACTTTTAAAAGGTTTTCCTTTAGGTGACTACGCTTGTAGTCACCCAATCGAGTAAGGTAGGCACTAGGTTTTGTGTTGCTGTAAGTACTTTTCCGCCATCATTATTGCTAGTATTGACGACGCGTGCATTAGCTTCTTCTTTTTCATCAGCTGTGGGATTTTTGCCAGCGGCACCTTTACAACTTTCACTTCTTCTGGTTCGTCGCCAGTGTATAGCTTGTTTTTTTTCAATTTTTGGCCAAGGTAAATGTAGCTAGTGTGGTTGTTGTATCCTGGAGACGGCTCGACTATTCCTAGCAAAGTTACTTTTTGTGGTAGAAAGCCTGCTTCTTCTTGGCATTCCCTGCGTGCAACTTGTGCTGGTGATTCTTTTGTATCTATCATTCCAGCTGGGCAAAGCAATTCACGTTTACGCATTGCGGTGCAGTACATTTCCACTAGGTAAACGTTGCGCTGTTCGTCTACTGGGACTATAAAGACGCTGCCGCGGTTAGTTGGGTCGATGTACTCGTGGCGAACGGTTTTTCCTGGGAAGTGGACGTGCATTGACTTTATTGTAAACACTTCGCCGCGGTAATGCGTCTTGTGGTGGGAAGTTTTGACCATGAAAATTAAACTCTTTTGACATTTATCTTTGTGTTGATTCTTCGCGTTTTATTTCTTCGCGCATTTCTCTCCGATTTTCTTCTATTTGCTTGAGCCTAGTTTCTATTTCTGGCTTTAATGAAGCGATCCACTGTTCTCCTTTTTGAGTTAAACCATTTTTTGTTATAAATCCACGCCGTTCAAGTGAGTGTAAAATTGTACCAGAAAATAAAGGGTCAAACCTTCCTTGTGCATGTAATGCAATCCATCCATCGCGGCCATATTTTTTAATTGCTCGCCTAGCGATCATTTCACGGATATGACTTAATCCATGTCCTGCTGCCACGGCACCTAGCAAAAGTCCAGCTGGAATGGAACCAGCATAGGCAATTACTGCTGCTGTAAATGCGCTTACTGCCGTGACTTGTTTACTCATTCTTTTTATTTTGCCTTCCCAACCTGTGTATTTCATGTGGTCTGCAGTAGGTTCTCTTTCTCTACGGTATGCGAAAAATCCGCCCATTGGGTGTGGAGTCAACAAGTATTGAGTTGCGTGAAGCATTTCGTGATTTTCAAGTTGTGGGGTTTTTCCACTAGTAACTAGTTCATGTGTGAATGGAGAGTAAAACGGAACCCTATTTACTTTAGGGTGTGTTAACGTTTTGGGTAAAAGCTTATCTTGCGGTATCGTGGTAAGTTCACTTAGCCGTCGAAATACTTGCATTGCCAAAGCACTTGAAGGTAGGCTTGTTTGGGTTTCAATGCCTTCTTCAAGTTTTTTTCCAGTAGCATGCAAAGGCACAAGCAAAGCTGCTTTCATTAATGTAAGATAAGGCAGTTCGATTGGGGTAGTTGCATGTCTAAGAAACCGCCATTTATTTGGACTGGGTGAAAGTAGGTTCATTTTGCTATTCGGCATAATGATATAATTAAACAAATTAGTGTTATAACTCTTATGACAACATTCCCAGAAAAAGTTTGGGCTGCTTGTAAGAAAATTCCACGAGGCAGGGTTTCAACCTACGCTGCAATTGCAAAGGCAATTGGAAAACCTGCCGCTGTTCGAGCAGTTGGCAACGCACTAAATAAGAATCCTTTCAAGAGCGTGCCGTGTCACCGCGTTGTGCAGGGCAGTGGAAAAATCGGCGGCTATGCACGCGGAAGTGACGCTAAAGCAAAAAAGCTGAGAAA
>JAUYPK010000066.1 GCA_030697615.1 Microcaldota archaeon
CCAAGTTTGTAGTACAATGCGCGTGCGGGCTTGTTTGCGCCTATTACGGTTAGGTAAATTATTTTTGGCTTCAATTTTTTCTTAATTAGTTTGATAACTTCTGCTAATAGTTTTTTGCCAAGCCCCTGGCCGCGGAACTTCTTTGCTATTACTATTCCAATAAGCACCTTGTCGCGGTTACGCCTATCTTGTTTTCTACCGTCAGATATGCCAACTACTTTTTTACCGCTAAGTGCAATTAGTGTAACTTCTTGTTTTTTTGATATAGCTTTAAATTTTTTCTTTAGCCATTGCTTTTCCTCTTTAAGCGTTGGAGGTTTGTCAGAAAGCATGAATGGCTCTGGTCTTTCTCGCACAATCGGAGCATAGAATTCTAAAATATGCTTCGCCGAAATCGCCTTGGTGATTTCCTTTATCTCCACTTCTTCGCCGTTTTTTAAAGTGAATTTCATTTTACTTACCTTTTAGCCGCGTTGTTTTGCCTCTCTTTTTTCGAGTGCCCTACGGGTGACGACGTTTAGTGTGTGTTCTTGTGTTGCTCTATTTTCGTTTGGCTTAACTGAGTGTCCTCTTCTTAGGGCAATTTGGTGCGCTTGTTCAATAATAGTGTACGCTGGCGTTGCAGTAGTTTTGAAAGTTACTCCCCTTCGGTTAGCGGTGAGTTTAGCCCCGCTGGTTTTTGTTTGAATCGCGGCTAAGATTTGTCTATCTGTTTCTTCTGGCATTTTTTGTTCACCTTTGGGTTTCCTTTTCTGTAAATTGTATGCGTACTCGTTGAGGTTGTTCGTGGGTAAGCACTTCAGCTGCAAAGTTTACTTTGCTTCGCTTAGCCATTTTTGCTGCTAGGGTTCTTATTAGCTCCACGTGTTTTGGTTCAAATGTACCGTGTTCTCTTGTTACGTTTACCGTGCCTCGATTGATTGCAATTTCATAGTGCTGTAAAAGCGCAGGGTCTTGTGCGCTGACAATGGCCCTGACAAGTTTTCCAGCTGCAATCAATGGCATAATTGTTTTTTACCTTGTTTTGTTTTTTAATACTGTCTTGCTACGTAAACCTGCACTCCAAGTTTTCCGCACACGCAGCACTTACCCTTTGTCGGTTTCTCTCCAACGAGTTCTCCGCGTACTTTGCCGCCTTTTGTAAACGTTTGCAACTCCTGGCCGCACTTTGTACCATCGGCTCCGGTTGAACAGATGAAAGTCTTTGCGTAGTACTTAGCGTCAATTGCGGCAAGCACTTCTTCTTTGTTCTTGCAGGTTTTCACCTTGTCAGCCATGTATGCATTTGCTTTTGCGGTGAGGCTCACGTCGAGTTTCTCCCCAACTTCGTTCACTTTTGCAGCAAGTTCCTTTAAGCTGCAAATGATTTTCTCTCGGTTATCGCGCCGCGTAATTGTAACTGTTTCTTCCTTTGCCTCACGGCCGCCAATCTCTATACGTAATGGAACACCTTTCAACTCCCAATAATTATACTTGTAACCCGGTGTTTTGCCGCTGTTGTCAATGCGGCATTCGATTCCATTGTTTTCAAGTTCAGCTTTCACCGCTTCACAATGCATTTCAATGTTTTTCTCCTCGCCAGTTTTTGGAATCGGTACAATGATTACCTGTAGTGGTGCAATGTGAAATGGAAAGATCAACCCTTTGTTGTCGCCGTGAGTTGCAATAACCGCGCCCATTATCCGCCAAATGCCAGGGCCAAAACACGTAGTGTGTGGGTTATGCTCCTTGCCGGTTTCGTCGCTGTATTTAACGTCGAACGCCTTGGAAAAGTTTGTGCCGAGGTAATGCGTTGTTGCGAACTGCAACGCTTTGCCATCCGGAAGTAAAATGTCAGTTGCGTAGGTTTCAACTGCGCCTGCAAAAGTGTCCCATTGCGGTCGCTTGAAGAAGTTAAACGGCAAGCAGAGTTTCTTGCAAACAGTTTCAATTATCTTCTCGTCAGTTTTCACCTGTTCACGCGCTGCTTTTTCATCTGTAAAAACGTCGTGGGTTTCAATCCACATGAATTCTCTACCGCGCATAAATGGATTGGTTTCGCTTTCATTGCGAAAAACTGTGCACGACTGGTATAGTTTCATTGGCAAGTCGGTGTAGCTCTTGATCCATAAGTTGTACATTTGGTAAAATGCAGTTTCGCTTGTTGGACGCAATGCTAGTTTGCGCGACATTTTCTCATCGCCGCGCTGCGTTACCCAGTAAACGTCCGGCGCAAAACCTTCAGCGTGTTCTTTTTCAATTGCAAAGTTCTCCTCAGGAATAACTGTTGGGAATAACGTTGGCTCGTGACCATCCTTTTCCAATTCTTTTTCGAAAAGGGCATAAATTTTCTTAAAACTGCGCATTGACCACGGTTTATGCACAACAAAGCCTTGCACGTTGTAGCGGATGTCTGCCAAGTCAGCGGCGTAGATAATCGTATTGTACCAGTCGGAAAATTCCTTTTCCTTATCCTTGTTGAATTCACGTGTAGACATTAACATTTATTTTTCTCCTCTTTTCCTGTATCGAAACTTAATTTTAAGCGAAAAACTGCTTGGATGGCTGTTGTCAAACGTCACTCTTTTATTTCCACTTTCCAAGCCACCTTCGTGTATTGCTCTTGTAGCTTCTTCTAATATAAACGCTTTGTTCCCCTCGTCAAAAGGTGCGTGTCGGAATTCCTTTTTTCTTCTTATAATTAACGAACTACCTTCTCGCGATATGGTGTGTGTTTCTACTATTGTGCTTTTCTTTAAGGTTCTATGCAATAAAATGGCGGATAATTCTGGCATTTACCGTTCAAACTCCATTATTAGTTTTGTAAATTTTGGATAACTATAGTCAAATCTGCTTTTCAATCTTAGTTGTCGTCTTTCAGCTATTTCACGAGCTTTTCTAAGGGCAATTTCATCCATCCCATCTTTGAAAGGAACCTCTGTGTCATCTAGGTGTGTTAAAACTACTTCTCTTGTTGGGGGGTGCAATTGATATTTACTTTTTTTCTCTATCTCTTTTCGTAATGCCCTGAACAATTCATTTGCTGCTCTTATCGGCATTTTTTCACCTTTAAACCCATTCCACTGTTTCCAACAAGTATTTTGCAAGTATTTGAACATTGCTAGCGTCGATTTTTTTCACCATTCTCGCCTTTCCGTTTTTCGCCGGCTTCTGCCAATGCGAAGATATACCTGTCGAGCCGCTTGCAAGAATGGCTTTCAATATTTTTTCAACGCTTGTTTCACTTTGCCTAATATCTAAGCAGATCTTCTCCTCTTCCAAATACGGTCCACGGATTATTTTTTTATTCTTTAAAAATTGAGAAACGTTTTTTTCAAGCCAAGCCGGTGGGCCAACTAGCTTCTTTACGCTTACAAGACAAGCGTTTTCAATTTCAAACAACAGCTGCCCCTTTGCGTAGTTGTCACAGCTTCCGAATACTCTAAAACCGCTTTTTTGTAATTCGCGGGAGATGTTTTTCTCACTGCGCTTCAGCTGTGGGAATAGAATGTCTTCAATCACGTCTGGCTTTTTCATCTCAACCATAACAAATGTAGTGCCGCGGGCGTGTAGGAGTTGCTGTACTTTTGCAGCGTTGTGTACTTTTTTCTTTTCAATGAAAAAAGATTCGCTTGGCTTCTTCACAAACGCGCGGGAAAGGAGGATGAATTTGGCAAGTGACTGCGGCGACACTGCAGCTGCAGCGTTGCGGTTCCTGTCAATAACGTCTATGAGAATAAACTTAGCGTCTGGAAACTTGTGCATGAGTTCCATTTTTCCGCTTTTGTTTTCAGCGTTCCAAGTCCCTTCATAATCTATGTAAATTGGTGGCAACCACTTAGCTGCTTCGCGTAACAAGTTCTCTAGTCCGCCGTACTTCAACATCAACTGTTCACAAACTAAACCAGAAAAGCCGCCAACCTCGACCTCTGCACCGTATATTTGGTGGACCTTCAAGAGTTTCTTCAACACACGCACATCGCGGCGCTGGCGCTGCGTTAATTTCTTTTCCAAATATTGCATGTGAAGCGGAGAACGGTCAACAGCGCTTTTTATGCCGCTGTGTGGCTCGACTTGAAAACAAGGGATCACTTCAACCTTAAATCCATCAACTGTGGTTTGTAAGTATGGGTGTTCAGCGTAGTGCGTAATCCACTTTGCTTTCACTGAATTTTTAGCAGCGGCAAATGTCTTTTTCACAATTACCTCTTCATCCATCTCGCGTGGAAAAGCTGCAAATAAGTCGATGTCGCGGTCTCCCCGTAGGCCAGTGTCTCGTGCTGCGCTGCCGACAAAAGAAACATTGCAAGTTTTTGGAAGTTTTGACTCTAGCTTTTTGATTATCTCAGCTGCGAATTTCTTCTCTGCTTGCAGCTCAGCTTTGCTAGGTGATATTACCGCTGCTATTTTTGCAAAGATACGTTCGATTTCCATAAGTAAATGAGTAAAGGATTAGTAGAATAAAAAATGAGGCTATTCGGCTATAAACCCTTATTTCTCTTTAAGGGTTTCGAAAGCTTTTCTATTGGCTTCGAGCATGTCTTTGCTGCACTGCACTTCATTCCATTGATTGATCCATTTCCATTCACAGTGCTCGGCTGGGCTAAGCTTTATTTCTCCAGCAGTTTTACACGTCACTAAGTAGTCGATTTCAACATAGAACCTATCGTCATCCACATAGCTCCAAGAGTGAAACGGTTTGCCAACTTCTATTTCAAGCCCAGTTTCTTCCATGAACTCGCGCTTCAAAGCTTCTGCTGGCTGTTCTCCAATTTCAATTTTTCCGCCCGGAATCTCCCAGTCGTTAGGCCGAGTTTTCTTGTCGCTGTTGCGTTTCAACACTAGCAATTTGCCGTTTTTGAACAGTGCGCCACCAACGCCTACAACGAATTGTTTCATTATATGCATTAGCGATAACTAGTTATAAAACGCTAGCGTAATTCCTCCATGGTTATCATTAGAAAGGCTAGAAAAAGCGACAAGGGTCAGTTGTTACACTTGCAACGCAGCTTTAGTGCCGAAACTACGCTGAACAGACGGATGGTGTCAAAAAAACTTTTTGAATTGTTACAATATCATGATTACGAGCAAAACCTGAAAGATGACATTAGAAAGTACATTGCAACTGATTCGAAGAAGGGGATTTGTTTTGTAGCTGAGGAAAATGAAAAACTCATCGGCGTCATATTTGGATTGGTAAAAAATCAACCAAAAAAAGTTTTGCATACTCTTGGTTATGTTAACGATTGGTTTGTCCTTAAGGAGTGTAGGGGAAAAGGAGTTGGAAAGCTTTTGTGGCTTAAAATGATGGCTTGGTTTAGGAAGCGGCGATGCAAGGCAGTGGAGCTTAAGGTTTATCCAAATAATAAATCTGCAACGGCGGTTTATAGAAAGCTAGGGCTTATTGATACAATGGTTACAATGTCGAAAAAACTATAAGTGATAGTTGCCAGCCTTTCACTTCAACTCTCGTTTTATCTTTGCTAATAGCTGTTTCTTTTTCTTGCTTGGAGCAAGCGCGTGCTGTAACACGTCGACAAGGTTAGCGGCTGGAATTATTTCAATTTTCTTCCGCTGTGCTGGAGAAAGTGCAAGGTCTTCGTAGTTCGCTTTTGGAATAATGAGCGTTTTGATCCCTGCGCTTATAGCCGCTTCTGCCTTTTGGGTAGCTCCGCCAATTGGCAACACACTTCCGCGTACAGAAAGCGAGCCAGTCATGGCAACGCTTTGCAAAATAGGCGCCTCTTCCAAAGCGGAAATCACCGCAGTTGCAACGCTTATACTCGCGCTGTCCCCCTCAACGCCTTCATAAGTTTGCAAGAACTGCACGTGGATATCATACTTGAAAATATCTTTACCAGTGTGCTTCTTGATAATTGCAGAGACATTTTCAATCGCTTCCTTAGCAATGCTTCCAAGTTTACCTGTTGCGATGATACGCCCTTCTTCGCGACTTGCAGACGGTGCGATTTCAGCAACTATTGGAAGAACTATGCCGCTGTCGCCGAACAAAGCCAATCCGTTTACTTTGCCAACTTCTTGGCCGCTTACAGCGAAAACTTCGTAATCCTTTCTTTGTTCAAGCATTGTGCCAGCGATTTGCTGCTCGAGGGTTTGTGAGAGTTTCTTCGCTGCTTCAATATGCGCTATTGTTACAAGTTTTGCGTTTTCTTGTTTTGCAACGTCTCCTGCAGCGCGTATCAAACCGCCAAGTTCACGTAATTTAAGTGTTAATTTTCCTTTTCTTCCAGAGCGTTTGCGTGCTTCGTTGATGATTTCCATTGTTGCTTCTCTGTCGAAGTGTGGAATTTTACCGTCTTTTTTCACTTCTTGTGCAATGAACTGCGCTACTTTTATTTGGTTTTCTTTATTGTCAATAATGCTTTCATCCATGTAAACTTCATAACCATAGCCGCGTATACGTGACCGAAGCGCTGGGTGCATGTGCTTCACGTCCGAATAATTTCCAGCTGCAACAAGAACGAAATCACACGGCGCCGCTTGTGTCTTTACCAAAGCTCCGGAACTCATTTCGCTTTGTCCAGTTATTGAATATTTCTTTTCCTGCATTGCAGTTAACAGCTCTTGCTGGCTACGGGGTTTCAACGTTGCAACTTCGTCGATGAAAAGAACGCCTTTGTTAGCCTTGTGAATTAAACCAGCTTCAACACGAAGATGTGCAGGCGTACCAAGACCACCAGAGTTGTGCACTAGCACTTTGTTAGCGAAGTAGTTACCCGTAGCTGTAGTGGCGTTGTAAAACCAACGCTTTTGCTTCGACACTTTCTTCCTTACAATTTTTTGAACAGATGTTTTTGGCATTAAGTCACATTATGCAGCTGGAAGTTTTAATATGTGCGGTTTTTATTAGGGCTTTCTCTGGTTCCAAATACCATTGAGCGGAAAAGATCTAACGCATCTTTTGTTTGGGCTTCTTGGTAAAATCCTCGAAATGTAGGGTCGCGTGACCAGAAACCGCTATAAATGTATTCAGATAATGAATTATTCACTTGGTGAATTATTATGGAGTTTATTGATAGATAAGCGGAACTATGTGAATTTCAACTGAAAAACCCAAATCGTTTTTAGGGGGCATCGAGTCTCAGAAAACAAAATAACGGGCTAAACTAAGATGGTTAACTATTCTGCTTTATAGTGTTGTTTTTTTAAAAGAATGGCCGCTATTTTAAAATTTTTAGCAAAGCCGGAAGTTCTTCTCTAGGTGTGTTTATTGGTATTCTACGGCGTTGCCTGTAGGTGTTTACCGCTTCGTTAAATTTTTGTTTCTTTTCAATTGCATAAGTCAATGGAATTAGCTTGTACGTGCGTATAACATTTTCCGGAGCGTTGCTGAACAAAATTCTATAAGAATCGCACACTTTTTCATCCTTTCTTCTTGGCGTTCCATCTTCAAGAGTTTTTTTTTGTGGTACTCTGTTTATTGACGTATATTCAATTCCAATGCTTTTGCATAATTCACATAGGGTTTTTAAGAACTCTAAATGTTCTGCCTCTTTTTCTTCTATTTTGCTCATGCTTAGTGAGAAGTTGACAAAGTGCATTGCCTTTCTCCAAATTGGGTATTGTGGCATGGCTACTTCGCAGCTGAAAAATCCATCAAGAAACGCTGCTCTCAACTCTGCAGATAGTTCAAAGAGCCATTTGGGTAAGTTGTAACTAACCATTGTTTTGTTTCCAACCGGGCAACCTAGCGCAGCAAAGAAACGAACAATTGATCGATCCGTTGTCCTGACGCCAATTGAACTTTGGTTGTAACCGGTTATAATCGCACTCAACGTTTCTTCGCCATACGGAAACACTTCAAGAAAGTCTTTTTTCCACGCCATTATGTTTTCCATTCTAGCAGAGTTAAAGTGAAACGTGTTGAGGTTTTTGTCAATCCCGCCGTCTGTAAAGCCCGCGCCAAGAAGCCGCAGAATCGCTGGCATTTTGAGATTATCTGAATAAAGCGGAAGTAATCCAACTTCTCTTAGCTTTTCAATTGCCAAAGTTGAAGTGGGCTTACAGTTCATCTGCTTCCAACCCCGCG
>JAUYPK010000067.1 GCA_030697615.1 Microcaldota archaeon
GGTGCCGTTTGGATCAACGTAAAGTTGCTTTTTACCAGGTAGCCTATGAAATAAGGTGCCACGTGGCAGTTCTAGCAAGCTTGCCTTTCTTTCTCCTTCGCGTTTCACGTGCAAAACGCCGGCATTTACGAGTTCATGAAGCGCTACGGCGCGTAACTGCACTTCAGTTACTTTTTTCCTTAAAAGGTCCCTTAAGCCAGATAGTTTCCCCTCTACTCGGCTAGGTGGCTTTGGCATAACGTCTTCAACTGTTGCGCCAGGATTTGCAAGCACGTGGCGCAAAATTGTCCGATGGTGGCTTCGTAGATCCGGGTTAAGTTCACCAGAATAAAGTTCTTCAAATAAAGTCATTTTGTTCTTTTCCTGAATTATAAAACCTAAAAAGGCTTTTTAACTCGGCGGTTTGAATAACTGCGGTGCTGATACTTGGATTTAAATGCAGTTGCTAAAGTTGAATGGATTGTCCATTGGTCGGGCGGATGGAGTTTGCTTTCGTGTTCCTACTTTGGTCACCAGTACACTGAAACTATTGCTAGGGATCTTGGTATTTCGATAAAGGACGCGGTGCTTACGTCGAGCGATGGGCATAGTGCTTGTTATTTTCCACGCAAAGAAGTTGACGCATTTGGAAACGCGCTTGCGAAAAAAGTGCTTCGAGATAAAAAGCAAGCGCGTATCTGGTGCAGCGATCTAAAGCAGCGTACCGATCGTATAACGAACGTAATGGCGAAGTTGAAAAGCACTGAAATGACCCCCGGGCTATTTAACGATTTCATCCCGGCGCTTTACGACTACGTTCCGCCGCACATTGCGGTGAAAAAAGTAGTTGACTACTTGCCGCCAGAAGTGCTGCAAGAGCTTTTACCTCAATTTACCAAAGCAAGGGTGTACGCTGAAAAAGTCTATACTGACTCAGAAAAAACAATGCAGTTGTTCAGCCAGTGGGTTTCAAAGCAAAGCGGCGTCAAGCCACAACTTGTTCTCTGCATGGTTAAGGAAGAGGTTGACAAATACTTTGAAACCAGCAAGTTGCCAAACACTAATGTGCTTCAAGGCCGGTTTGAAAACAGCGCACTTGTGTTTCACAATGGTAGCCGCGAATTATTTGTCGGTTCAAAAGCTAAGGAATTTGAAGTCGCTTTGCATGCAGGTGACGCAAAAGAAACGCTAAGTGGAAAAACCGCTTTTCCAGGAAAAGCAAAGGGAACTGTCCGAATTGTGCTTGATGCAAAGAACCCAGGTGTTTTCAACGAAGGGGACATTTTAGTCACGGGCATGACTCGACCGGAGTATTTACAATTGTTCAAAAAAGCAGCTGCGGTTGTAACTGACGCTGGCGGCGTGCTGTCACACGCGGCGATAACTGCCAGGGAGCTGAAAAAGCCATGCGTCATTGGCACATTAAAAGCAACTAAACTGCTCAAATCTGGTGACGTCGTTGAAGTAGATGCCGACAAAGGAATTATTAGGCAGGTTAAATAGTTCGTTAAAAATGGAGTAATATTTATGAAACAGATATTTGACCAGAGGAAATGGAGCATTGTTTCAAAAGAGCTTGAAGCAGAAAATCTTAAACTGGCTTCTTATGACAGTACGATGATTCCGCTTATTGGTCGGGTAGCGGATAAGAAAATTCTCGACTATGGCTGCGGCCCTGGTGTTTTAGCCTTGACGCTGCAAAAACTTGGGGCGGACGTAAATGGGTTTGACATTTCTTCAGATATGCTTCGACGTGCTGGCGAAAAAATTGGCGCGAAAAAAGTATATAGCAATTTCGCCGACCTGCCGAAAAATTACTTTGATTTTGTTATCTGTAACCTCGTTTTATGTATAGTGTCGGAAGCTGAAGTTAAGCGCATAATGCGAAACATAAAGTCCGTTTTGAAAAACGACAAAATAGCGTATATTGGTTTTTGCAACCCTGAAATTTTTAATATTCGCGAATCTCGGCTGGACCTTCGTTTTCCAACTGGAAATAAATACGAAGAAAATCACGCGTATAAGAAAATAAAGAAAGAGGGTAAATATGAGATAACCGAACTTCATCGCCCAATTAAATGGTATGAAAACGTGTACAAAAAAGTCGGCTTCAAAATAGTGGCTAAATTTTTTACTCCAGAATACGCGTTAAATGGAAACAAAATAAGCGATTTTATAATCTTTAAATTAAAAAAATAAGTTTTAGTTTATAGCCCTACTCGCGTATTTGCCTTTAGCGTTTTGTTGGCTTTGTTTCTTCTTCTGTTCCTTCAATTTCTCTCCATACTTTGCCTTTTTTACCAGGTGCAAATACCCTTCCTCGAAATTCAGCCCACATTGCTTTACCATTTTTGAGCTTTACGCCTACGTATTCGCCGGTGCGCATTGGCCCTTTGTAATTATTTGTAGCGTCTTCGATAGCTTGTGGGTCAAGCCTGGTTAATTTTGTAAAAACTGCGCCAAAACCCGATGGAACAGTTGTTCCGCCGTCGTGAGTTACAATTATAACGTGTTTTTCTTGGTTTCCTTTTGCTAAGCTTAAGCTTTTTCCCCTGCCAAGCGTTCGGGCAGCTATTCTTGCATTAAAAGTAGTTTGGCTTTCGATGCCAGGAGGTAGTTTTCCAGCAGCCCAGGCTTCCATGTATGCAGCTCTGCCCATGCTTTCGAATAATCCACTAGTAAGCGCAGGGTCGCCTTTTGGCAAATCAAGTTCCTTGTCTTCAACTGGGTTGTGAAAAGTGGCTTTTCTATAAGTGTTTTTTAATCGTAAGTAAGGCGCGCGAGCTGTGCCAGTTGCACGTGCTTTAAGACTAGTTATAAAATGAAAGTTTACTCCTTTTGCATCTGGAATACGTTCTTTCAAAAGCGTACCTACGTCGATTGTTTCACCTAATCCTTTGGTAGTTAACTGTCCTTGGCGAACTGGATCCGTGCGCGGGTCTTTCCGGTGTGCAGAATTTTCTTCAGCGTGTCTAAACATGTGCAGTGTAACTTCCATTTCAAATCACCTTTAATGTAAATGTGTAATTCCATATTGTCTTAGCAACATTTGCCTTGTTTTT
>JAUYPK010000034.1 GCA_030697615.1 Microcaldota archaeon
CAAAGAACTTCAATAAATTCTCCGCGGTTAAAACTTCGCGTTCTATTTCTTTGCTCTGTGCAATCGCCCTGTTCGCAATAAGCGTTTCTTTTTGAACCTTAGAAACAGGTGCACCTACTACAGTTTTGCTTGTCACAACTACATCGCCTATGCCATAGTGAATTTCAATAAACCCACTTTGCTCAAGTAGAGTTGCCAACCGCTCTGCTTGTAAAGGGCTAATTGCAAGTGCAGAAGCTACGTTGGAAAGGGAAACCCGCTTGCTGTTTTTCACGTAGTCAAGAAAACGGTCAATGACCGTCTCAATATTCTCGTACTTTGGCATATAAACGAATTAAGCTAGCCTTGTTTAAAATCATGGCGTTGTGGCTCCCACCTATCTTATTGCAGTGCGGGCGGAATAATTAGCGAAGTTATCCCGCAGGAGCATCTCAGTTGAAAAATCTGGCCAAAAGTCACTAGTGTCAAAAGTAAATACGCTATCCACAGTCATATTCACATTGCAATTTCCACTTGCAGGTGCACTACTTTGTACACGGAACCTACCTTCTTTTCCAAACCTAAGGTCAACCTGGCAAGGCGACGACTTAATTGAAAGCACAGCTTCATCGTTTTCAAGCCAGTTCAAAGTACCTGCGTCGCAATTAACGCGACGCGTATTTCCACTATTAGAACCGTAAACCCCTTGGCAGCGGTACACCTTTGAATTGTTATCCCTAATTGTCAACGTGTAGTTTATACAACCTTCTCCGCTTGTACAACCAAACACGTCGTCAAAATCATTGTTCCACTCAATGTCGCTGTTTGTACAGTCGTCATAAACAGCAGGGTCGCAACTAAAGTTCATAGCTGTTAAGTTTATTGAAATGTTTAATGCTGTCGCGTGTGAAAAATCACAAGCTGGAAAACCATCGTTAGCCTCTTGATAGCACACTACATCAAGTTCTTTTTTATTCAAATCCGGATATTGGTAGGTTATATTAAATGGCAAAATATGAAAATTCACTTCGTTGTCGCTGCAGTCTTTTTTTCCAAAGCAACTGAAATCAGTTATTAATTGGCCAGTTGAAGAGTAGAAGCCAATTGAAACATCTGAGCTGTTGTAAAACTGCTGTACAAAAGAAGTGTACGCTGTCAATGTGCTGGAAAAGTTCCTCGAAGCTGGCAACGCGTCTACGACCTCAAGAAAATTTCCATTTTTAGTCACATTAACACCAGCTGCGCTTGACAAGTCTTCACTTACATCTTCCCATGAATAAGTCATTTTTTCAGCTAGTAAAAATGGAACTGGGTTCAACTTAACTTGTTGATAAAGCGACAAGGAAAGCAGCATTAAACCAGCTAGGGAAATTATCGAAATTGTGAAAAAAAATCCGCGTCTTTTCATCTATAGCCCACCCCTAAGGTAACAACTACATACCGGTCATTATTTACTGCTGGTACCAAAGCAACCCTACGCGTAACTGAAAACACCTGCGGCGAACCAGTAGAAGCGTTTACAGACCGGTCAACAGTAAAACCAGCGCCGTACCTATAAGAGGTTAGCGAAAAACTCCCAGCCATTGTAGAAGGCATAACCGCCATAAGGTAGTTCAGCACGTCTGTTGAAGATTGGTTGCCAAGCGCCACGTTGTCAATAAAACCAGTTTTTTCCATTGTATTTAAAATCTCTTGGCCAATTCGCTTAGTGGCTAAATCACTTGAAGCGCTTTGCTTTGAATATAACTCCGCATGAGTAGATAAGATAAGTACAAGAAAAAACAACGCGAGTACCACGTCGAGAGTGAAGAAAAAACCTTTTTTCATATGTTAACTTATTACACCTATCTTGATTATTACAAACACTGGCAAATTATCATAAACTGCAAGCGACCGCACCGAAGCGGCGGTTGTTGAATTAAAATCGCTTCCAATAACTGCTTGTCCATTAAAACTAGGGGCGGCAATGGAAACAATTGAACCATTCAAATAAGAAACGTTGAAATAAAACCCATAACCAGAAACGCCTAGCAATTCGCTTGTACGGCTCAAGTTATTTTGCGACAAGTTGAGAAAAGCAGCTAATTTATTGCGTTCAATTACGCCGCGGTTTACAACTAACCCAAACTGGGAAACATCCGCTTGAGTCCAGTTAAACGGCTCCCCTTGCGATGAAAGCAAGTTTGAACTCACGACACTAGTTTTTAAGCTGAGTGATTCAAACTCGTCGCGTTCAAGGTCAATTCCCTGGTAGGCACTTGTAAGAAAAGCATATATGCCAGTAAATAATAGAATTGCAATCAATGCATCAATTGAACTTATCTGCCCTTTCACGTTATCCTAACCCCCCTTTGAAGTTTAGTGGCGAAGTGCTGCCCCGGAGACAAATAAAAAAACGGTGCACCAGATGAATTCGTTACATTAAAAGCAGTTATCTGCCGCTGCACTGAACGCAAACCACCTGTTGCGTTCCATGAGATGTAAACAGACGTATTCGAAACACCAAAAACATAATTAAAACCACCAGGCAAAAACGGCGGAGTAGAAAACTGCGCGGATAATGCAGTGGAATGACCAGCTAAATCAATTACAGTGGCAACTTCATCAAGGAGGTTACTTGCAACAGTAACTACTGCCCGGTCGATAAGGCTGTTAGTTGCAACAACGTTGTCAGCTTGGAGAAAAAGAAACAATAAAAACACGAGTAAAAAAACCGCGATAAACTCAATGCCAACCTGTGCTTTCAAGGGTCGCCAGCGTCGACCCTTACTGAACCCTCTGCAACCAAAAAACGCCATATTTAACCACTAACCATTAAATCAACCACTTATTGAAACGTTTCCACTCGAATCAAACGGGGGCTACCAGCGTTGCCCCCGAACCCCCAATGCAACCACTAACCATTAAATCAACCACTTATTGAAACGTTTCCACTCGAATTGAAAGTCACGTTGAACACGTACCTGCTTTCACCTAGTGGAAACTGGTAAAAAGATAAATTTGCAAGGGTAACTGAATAAACATCAGTTGTCCTGCCGTCTAAACCTGCAACTACTAAAAACACTTCTCTCCCACGAGTAGTTGCGTTTATTAGTCCAGATGGGAAGTAAACCGTTACTTGTTTAGTTGACCCTTGCCCCTGACTAGCAACAGCATCAGCTGCACTTGCAATTTTATCAACGGCTATTCTCGCTTGAAAAACGCGGCTTTGCGCTTGGAAACTTGAATAAAAATAATACGAAGCTGCTAAAAGTACAATGGCTACAAGGGCAAATAACGCCATGTACTCTATCCCAGCTTGCCCGCGCATTAGTTTCATAGAATTGAATAACAGCCTACGAATAGTTAAACATTCGCTGGCTTTGGGGTAAAGAAGTTATCTAGGGGCGTTACCAAGAGATTTGAAACTGCCAATGCGCCTAGAAATGCAAATTCTGGCAACAAGAAGGACAAAGTGAAGCTTATCAACGCAGCGATTATTCCAAAAGCAGCTTTTGCCTTTTGTTGACCTGGAGTGGTCATTGGTTCAACTAGCATAATTGTAGAGAAAAATAGCACCGTACCTGCGGTTACACTTCCAATCAAAAGCGTAGTGTTGAAGCTCCCTGTAAAAAGCATTGAAGTTAAGTTGAGCAAAAGCGTAGTTGCAAGAAAAGGAATAGTGATGAACCAAGCGTTTATACGCCACACGACCACCAATCCAAGAAGTGCACTTAGCAATGGGTTGCTAGTTGCCCACCAGCTTTGTAACATGCCATTGACAGCAGTAATTACAAGGGCACCAAAATTAGCTGGGTTGAACACGTGCGAAAAGCCGATTTTAATGAAGTGCTTTGACAACAATGCAATTGCAACTGCACCTAGGGAAAAGTGGATTGATGTAAATGACGGCGTGAGGACGATTGAAATAATTGTACTCGTAACTATTGCAGAAAGTGGAATTGCCAAAGGCCGCTTTTGAAAGTGCCACAAAGCAAGTTCAATTACCGCCCCAGCGGCGATTGTCACGAGTATTGGAAAGATAAACGAAACTGCAGTCGTAGAAGTAACGAAGTTATAAAGCAGCGTAACTAACAAAACGGCTAGTACAGTATAGCGGGGGTCGCTTGAAAGGGTTTTGAAAAATTCCATACCAAGTAAAAACAATACGAAGAGCAATAAAAACCTTTCATGTTGTTTAGTGTAAAAGGGTTGTAACGAGCCAGATCAACGCTATGCCTATTAATATGAAAACGAACTGCAGCGCAGATTTACCTGCTGACTTTTCCCTATGTAGTTCAGGAACTATGTCAGCTGCAGCTATGTAGATGAACATTCCAGCTGTAAAAGCCAAGCCGTAGCCAGCCAAGTTTTGCACAAGTGGTGCAGCAAAGTAAAACAACAACGCGCCTACAATTGCAAAAACTGCTGACCCCAAGTTGAACAACAGGGCTTTTTTGCGGGTAAAGCCACTGTAAATAAGAAGGGAATAATCACCGATCTCTTGGGGGATTTCATGGAGTAAAACGGCAAACGTAGTTGTTAAGCCAAGCGCAGGCGAGGCAAGAAAAGCAGCTGCAACTGCTACACCGTCAAAAAAATTGTGCAATGCATCTCCAACTAAGTTAAGGTAGCCCATTGGCTTTTCAGTAACTTTTTCGTGAGCTGTGCGGTGATTTTCATGATCAGTATGATGATGATGCCATACAATTATTTTTTCAAGCACAAAAAATACTAGCATGCCAAGCAGCGCAATTGAAAGCGCCGTGCTAGCGGCTAGTACATCAAGCGACTCTGGCAACACGTCAAGAAACGCGCCGCCAAGTAAAGTTCCGGCTGATAAACTTACAAGTGCAAAAAGTATCTTTTCTTCGAGTTCTTTTTTAGCGCCTAGCAGGCTAATTCCAGCTAGGGAAACTAAACTGATTAGAACAGTAGCTACGATGATTAATTCAAGTACCATGAAGAGCAATAGCTAGTTATTAATATTTAAACTGTTTGTTAATAACTTTGGTGAAAATCTCTTTTAAGAGTTAATAAGGTGAAACGGTGCAAACATGGTTAAGATAATAAGTATGTCACTGGGCAGCGATTTGCTTAGCGAACTAGATGAATTACAAAAGACGTATAAATTTAGCGGGAGGAGCGAAGCTATTCGGTCAGCTATACGTTTGCTTGCAAGTGAGAACCTAGCCCTTTCTCAGATAAATGGGTCTATAGATGCGTGTATAGTGATTGTATACCCTGAAAAATCTACAAGCAAAATTTTCCAAACAATGCATCGTTTTCAGCGGCTTGTAAAAAGTCAGGTGCACTATCACCTTGGAACGCATAAGTGCCTCGAGATGTTTGTTCTCCACGGTGAAGCGCGCGATATAGAAACTATAACTCGGGCGTTGAAAAAAGAAAAAATCTACAATGCAAAACTAATAATGCTTGGAAACCAGAATTAGTTGCCGCTTGGTTTCTTTTTTGTAATCCTCGACATTTGGCTGGTCAAATGGGGTTACGTTGAGCAAATGCGCCAATAGTATCACCGTAACCATTTGCACTTGCATGTATTCCCCAATTTCCTCTTCGCTTAATTCACTGAACTTAATTTCAACAAATGGACGCTTGTAAACTGCAAGTATTTTTTTGAAACCAGATGCAATTGCGCTTACAACTTCCACTGTTTGTTTTCCGCGTATTTCTGGAACAATATCTGCAGCTTTTTTCACCAGCGAAATTGCGAACCCCTTTTGCTTTTCAACTTCTACTACGCTGTACAGCCGATTGTTTTTTCCGCCGAAGTACAACTGCGCTTGGGAATGGAGGTCAACAGCAGTTGCAACAATTGGCGTGATTCCCTCGTGGACCGTTTTTCCTTGCAAGTTCAACTCTTTGCCAATGCTCTCCCCTAGGAGCTGGCGATACCATTTGCCGAGGCTTTCCAAGTTGTTTGCGAAGAAGAAATGTTCGTGTAAATGTTTTCCGTTTTTGTGGTGCAAGTAAAGCAACGTCGCCATGACAAGCGCGGGGTTTTGCTTCCAGTTAAGTGAAAGTGAGGCAAGTGCACCGCGTTTAGCACCTTTGGCTAGCTTTTCAACATCTATGCCCATCACGGCTAATGGAAAAAGACCAACATTTGAAAAAACCGAGTACCTGCCACCAGCAGCATAGGGAATCTCCAAGTGTTTAAACGTCGAACTAATCGCTAAGTTGTGCAACGGCGAACCACTACTAGAAATAACAACTACATTGACGCCTTTTTTGTAAACAGTTTGGAAATTAGCAATTGTCTCGGTCGTATTACCAGACTTGGAAATCACAATTAACAACGTTTTAGCCGCCAATGTATTTTGCATTGCATTTTTCACAGCTGCCAGCGAATCAGCGTCAATTGCATCAAGCCACAGTAGTTTCTTTTTTGAAAGCAAGTTGTAATGCTTTCCTTTTACCGCTTCAAACACAGCTTGTGCAGTAAACTTCCTCAGCATGTGCGCGCCGAACCGGCGTCCAGACCGACACTACTTCGATCCCATGAAGTGGTTGCAAAATGCGTTGACAATTACCACACGGGCGACGTTGCGTCATGATTACAGAGATAACGACTTTACACTCTATCTTTACAAGAAAAAGTGATGCCAATTACTTTTCGCATAGACGATGTTAGTGTTAATACGCCACGAGAGGACGCGCTCCGGCTCGTCGCCGCCATTGCCGAGGCATGCCTGACCGCCGAGATCGTCCTCGCGGTCTCGCCACTCGTGCACGACGTCTCTGGCGAGGTGACGGCCGACCGGGGGAGGGCGTTTCCGCGCGTCCTCAACGCGATGAGTGACCACCGCCTCTTCTTCCAGGTCGCGCGGGCTGGCGTCCCCGCGTGGGTCGCCGACCTGAAGGCGTCGAGGCACAATGTGCGGACCGCGTCTCACGGACTCGTCCACGTCGACCACCGCCTCCTTGGCTGCGAGGCGCAGGAACTCAGCATCGTCACCTCCTGTTCACTCGTGAAAACGCAAACTTTCGTGCCGCCTTTTAACCACTGGAACAAAGACACCGAGAATATCTGCCAAGAACACGAAATTGAATTGATAAAGTTTGAGTCTGGTTGGCGGCATGTGCGTTTTAATGCCTTTGATCCTAAGCACGATCTATACTATCTACACACACACGACACGAATGCAGGTTGGTTGCGACAGTGGTTCAAAGGTGAAACGTGATCGTGGCTATTCATCAGCCAAATTTCTTTCCATATGCCGGAGTCTTGGCGAAAGCACGTCGTTGTGATCGTTTTGTTGTTCTCACGCAGGCGCAGTATGCTCGTGGTAACTATCACAACCGTTTCCTCTTGGCCGATCGGTGGTATACGCTGGCCGTGAACCAGTCTCTTGAGCCACTTGCGTGCAAGCGTTATTGTTCCGCGCAGGAGGATTGGGCGACGATCAAGAGGCGCCTCCCAGACTACGCTTCCGTCCTCTCGTTGTTCGATGAC
>JAUYPK010000038.1 GCA_030697615.1 Microcaldota archaeon
CCGTGGTCAACGTGTGCAACTATTCCCATGTTGCGGATATTCTTCTGGTTATACATCAATTTCTGAACGTGTTCAACAACCGCCTCTTTAGTCGCCATATAAAATCATACTCCTAAAAGTGATTAAGTTAGCTCTTAAAATCTCCCAGCAAAGCTTGTTACCGAAATAGGTCTGTAACCCAAGAGAAGAAACTTACAATACTAGTAAATGCGGAATTTATAAAGTTTCCCTCACTAGCCGAGTTAGGGCCTGCAACTACTGGAATGCCCTGCGTTACACTTGGCTCAAACGGCGTTCCAGAAGGAGAAATGGCGCATTGAATTGCCTCAACTGGCTTACCAACTTGAGTGCCGCAATTAGCAACGTCAATACACTGCCGCGCTTGCGTACCTGCAGCACAGTTTTCCCAACCAGTACATTCCCACGCTTCAACACATTGACCACAAGCAATTGTTTCAACTGGCTTTGAAATAGCTGTCCCACAGCGGTTTACATCAACGCAAGCTCTACGCTGTACGTCACCATTACACGTTGAAAATTCGTCGCATTGCCAGTTTTCGCTGCACACTAACGGCGAAACTATTGAAAGCGGAATAACGGAAGTTCTTGTAACCGCACCACTAGTCGCGGTTATTGTAATTGAATAACTTCCAGTTGGAGTCGAAGGCAGAGTAGATACGAAAAGAATTGAAGTGAAATTAAACGTGTTGGCATCTACATTAAACAAGCAAGACACAGTTGCAGGGCATGAAACTGCAAGTGAAGCAATTGAACGAACGCCAAGCAATTGCGTTGCAGTTACATCTAGAGATGCGCTGCTTCCTGGAAGCATCGCTACACTAGCAGGCGTTGAAAGCGAAAAGTCAACAAACTGATTAGCAACAGGAGAAACTGATGTGTTTCCACTTGGAGCTAGTGGAGTAGAATTTGTACCACCCGTATCATTTGTGATGTTTCGACCAGTTGGAGGTGGAGTAGTTCCATTTGAAGAATTTGAACTAATTGAGCCATATGGAATAATTGTATTTAGCCGCGATTTAGAAATGGTAAAAGTGTCCCGTAATGCACCTGAACTTGACCTGAACTCTTCAGTCATTGAGTTGCCTGAAAAAGCTAGTTTAACGTAGCCGCGTTGCTCTAGGTTTGAAACAGACCAAGGCGCTTCTGTTCCAAGATCGTAGCAGCAGTTTCCACCAGTTCCTGCAACTATGTACGTTGGATAACTTGGGTCAATGTAGTCAGCTTCGTAAACTAAATTACGTGGATCAGGATCAACTGCAACATCTGGATCTGCAAGTGGATACATGCGTTCATAGTTATGCACGTGTCCCTGGACAATCAAGTCAACCCCCCTGTTCCTAAAAACAGGTTCAAAACGCCGCCGTTCGTTTTGAGCATCGCGCATTGGATGCGAATTACTAGTTGAATAAAAGTTGAAATGCAGCACTACAACTTTCCACGTTATTCCAGCAGGTAAGCTTGCCAAGTCAGCGTCAAGCCAATTCTTAACATCTTCGGAATTAACTTCATCCTCGCTATCTCCTGCTCGCGCGCCTAAGTCAAGAAAAGCAAAATGCGCGTTGCCGTAGTTAATCGAATAAGCGCGTTCGTTCAAATAAGAGTACATTGAATTTGAAGGAAACGCAAACCGATTAGTAAAACTAGTTAATGTCGATGCACCTGCGCCAAAGTCATGATACTCGTGATTGCCAGGCGCAACTAACGTAATTACTTTTGAAGCGATTGGCTGCAAGTAATCAAAAAATAAGTCAACACCTTCTTCGTCGCTACTATACGCCAAGTCACCGGCGATAATTGTTAAATTTGGATTAATGCCGCTAGCTGCAAGTGGAACCTCGGGGTTTTGGCCCTGGTCGCCCCATGCTACAACTGTAAACGGAGCAGTTGAACCAGCAACCGGTGCGGTTGTAAATGAAAAAGTTCCAACAGCAGGATTCCAGTCAACTCCGTCACCAACGCGGTAATAATAAGTTGTACTTGGAGTTAAACCTGAAAACGTAGCGTTGTGCAAGTACCCCTCGTAGCCAGGATAAGTGAATTGTAAACCAGCCAAAGTGCTTCCAAGGCTAGTGGAAGTAAGCCCATATTGCACAGTTGAAGAAGTTGAACTATAAGTCTGCCACGTTACAGTAACAGAATTAGACGGGTCAGAAGTTGTAGAAAGGTGAACTTGATTTGGAGGAACAGCTGCAACACTAGCAACGAAAACGAATAACAGAAAAGCAAATAGTAATTTACGCATTTTGAACAGCTAAGAATAACTGGGAAGAAAAGGGAATAAAAATGCACTCACCGCCCCTCTCGCTCTAGCGGTTATACCAAAAGGTATTATACCAAAGAGTATAACCAAGACAAGAACGTTAGAGAAAAAGAGAGAACCAAAAACAGAACACCTAGTAGGGAAAAGGTAGAAAAAAGAAAAAGAGAGTTTCTTTGCAATTATCCGCTTAGAACTTAGCCACGATAATCTGGATACATTAACACGCCAGCTCTAGCTGGAGATGGTTTATGTATAAAACCAACGCGTTCAACTGACGGATAGTTTATTGGGAATATAGTTCCAATTAACCCCGATTTTTGCTGTGGCTGCATTAATACGCCATGGCTTTCGGCCGGACGCATCAACACTCCTAACTTTTCAGTAGGGGTCATTAATACTCCAACACTTGAACCTTGCGGCGCTGGAAGCATAAAAAGTCCAACGCTCCCAAATACTAAAACGGCTGCAACTATTGCTGTTACAAACTTCGTCATAAACAGTGTTACCCCCCCCCCTGCTTTTAAAGCTATCGCAAGATGCGGAAAAATTTACCATTTTTTTAGTTCTTCGAGAAAATCCGCTTTAGACATTTCTTTGAATAGCCCTCTTTCGTATCGCTTGAAAGCTGCTTCGGTTCTCCTTGCAAACTCCTTCTCAAATTCAATTTCGTTTCTTGATTTCACATAATTTTCAGGCGGCTGCTTTAATTAAATATAGCGTCCGCTATCAAAAATTTAGTTATTTTATACTGCACCGCCTTATCTGGCAGACTTGGCCATTCTTTCTGCTTCGTTCTTGCGCTTTACGGAGTACGAGTCCTGCGAGTTCTTGCTGGCGAGGATTATTTCATTTGCAAGCGAATCTGCAACTGTGTTCTTCTTGTCAAACGCCTGCATAATAGCAGCCAATGCAATGTTACGAAGCGCAGTATCCAACCTACGCTGTGGACCAGAATCTACAGCTACTTGATAAGCAACTCCACCCATTCTTACTCTTGTAACTTCTTCGCGTGGAGCGCTGTTCTCAACAGCAGCTATAAGTAGTTGAATTGGATTCTGATGCGTTTGTTTTTCAACAATTGCAAATGCTTCTTTTACAATTTTAATCGCTTTGGACTTCTTGCCTTGTAATTTTCCATGAGTGCGGATTATTTTGCCACCCATTTTTTCGCCTGTTCCTCCACGCATTAGCTTGTTGATAAGCCGTTCAACGACGTTGACGCCTTGCTTTGCGAACTGCTTGTTAGCATGGCGCGCGTAAGTGTGCGGAATTAAAACTGGCTTTAAACTCACAACTTGGCTAATGCTAGGGTCGCGGATCTTAATGCCGTCGTACGAATAAATCCCAAATAATTTAACATCCATTGCCATATTATAATTTAATTCACTTATTTTTTACATTTCTATCTCTTTGGCTTCTCTTTCCTGCCTTTGCGAAGCTCTTCCAAGGAAACACCATTAACTGCAATTACTTTATACCTAACTCCGGGAATTGAACCCATTTGTCCACGCTGTGAACCCCCTAGACCAACAATTGTAACTTCATCGTGTTCGTCAATTTTTTCAATCGCCTTATCACGCGGACAATGCGCAGCTACTTTCCTGCCGTTTTTAAGAAGTTGAACAACTACACACTTGATGATTCCAGAGTGAGGCTGCTTTTGCTCCATTCCCTTTTTCTTCAACACAATACCTTTTGCCAGTGGCGCACCTTCCAACGGGTCGTACTTTGCCTTTAAACCAAGCGCCTTGCGCTTCCACGGCTTCTTAAGCCAACGTCGCTTCTGCCTACGCCGCTGTAAAAGCCTACCTGCAAACATTCCACGTGCCATTTTTTATCAATCACACTTTTTAATATAATTTTTTATTTAATTTTTTTATTTTAACTTTTCAACTTTACAAAATCTTCGCATCTTCAATTCCAAACTTTCTTTTCAACGCAACTTTTAACTTTTTTATATTTGAACCAGCTTTTCCAATTGCAATGCCCCTAGTTGTTGGGTCAACTGAAATCGTTATGCTATTATTATTCTGTTCAACGTTTCTTATAACTGCTCCCCTTAGCGTTTTGTCAATCATTGACCTAGCGTCTAAAGCGTCTTCTATCACTTCCACGTTTTTTGGGCTAAACACTTCGCGAAGTTTTGCCAAAGTCGAACCTTGCTTGCCGATTGCCCTTCCAATTTGGCCATCTTCTACAATGAAAACAACAGTCATGCCGTCGTCAACAACATCTACAACTTTTGCGCCTGTCCGCTGTTCAAAAACCTTCATGAGTTCAAGCGAATTGCTATCAAGCACGTTTTCCATAAATTTTATCCGCTCTCAACTTTTTTTGACTCAACTACCTTTAAAATATCCGAGTTGCCAGCCTCGATAACTGAAAGCGCACTTACCGAAAAAGGCTTTCCACAAACAACTCCAAGCTCCATGTTAGAGCCAGCAAATTCAATAACAGGTACGCCAGACATAGACGCATAGTGCGTAATGTCCTGCTTGACGCTTGCAGGGCAATTGCGGCTAACGATAATAACTTTTGCCTCTCCCAACAACGCGTATTTCTTTGCGCGGTCGCTGCCGAGGATAATCTTACCAGTGTCAACCGCCATTCTAATTGAAACATTCAAATCCATAACGTAGAAACTCTACCTTAAAACTTTTAATCTAAAACTTGGTTCTCCACCACAGAAGATTTTCGCTTTTTGTGACTTCCCAAGCAACTATTACCAGACAAAAACTACTTTAAAAACCCTTTGAAAAAAGAAAACAAGGGGAAAAAATAAAGAAATCAGCGGTTTAGCCAGCTGCTGCGATTTGAGCTTCTAAAACTGGCTTGAAGTACTGGTAAGGCAACGCGCCGCTAAAAGTGATTACCACTTTGTTGTCGCTTGTCTTGAAAATTCCCATTTCGCCACCGCTCTGCGTCAAGAGATCCTTAAATTGCGCAAGTGGTGCTTTGTCAATGCGATCTGCATCTCCGCCAATTAACATAAACCCAGGCGTTCCACTTACACCATATTGGCCAGCAAGTTGCCTGTCAGCTTGATACGCTGCTGCTTTTGCACCACTGTCAAGGCACGTGTTGAAAGTCGCTGCACTGAGGCCAAGGTCAACTGCGTATTGCTTTAACTGCGTAACTTCCAAAGCTGGAGTGACTTCGAATAACTTGTCGTGGTACTCCCATGTTTTGCCTTGGTCAACTGCACATTCAAAAGCTTCTCCAGCTTTGTCTGCAAGCGGGTGGCCAGCTGCATTGTAATGGCGGTAAACTAGGTTAACTTTTCCACTTTGCTCTGAAAGTGCTGAATCCATTATAGGCACAGCGCGTTGGCAGTATGGACATTGAAAATCTGAAAACTCAACAATTGTAACTTTTGCATCTGCTGAACCGCGAATTGGACGGTCAGAAACCCCAACTGGAGCTACATCTATACTTGCAAATGAAAGCGTATTCGGGTCAGTTGGACCAGGAGCTTGTGCAGCTGCACCAGAACCTGCTGAAGGAGCTGCTCCACCTGCTGGTGCTGCTTGTAAACGAGTTAGAATTGCTTGGTTTGTAGTTGCTACGCCGTTGAACGAAACAAACATAGTTGACGAAACTAGCAACGCTGCGACTAGGATTGTAATTTCAAGCGAATACGCTTTGAAAAAACTATTTCCACCATTATGACTTCCAGTTGAATCCAAGATAAACCAACTCCCCCCTTATAAAAAAGTTTTTAGTACCATTTGTTACACTAGTTAAATATTTAACCCCTTTGGTTTAAAGTTCCGGAGTGTTTTAAAACAAAGTAAAACCAAATTAATTATAATATGTTACAACGGCCTTTGATGAAGTACTTTCAACGCCAGCAGTATGAAAATGTCAACGCAATACTTAGCCACGTTAATGCAATTTCACAGCGGTTAAAGCAAAGGGAACAAATTGAAACAAGTAAAAAACTGCCAAGACCAATAATTCTTTCCCAGCTTGGTCAAGCGGTTTTTAGGGTTGCTCCTCGTTTTAGAAGCGCGGGTTACCCATCAAAAGCAATTACAAATGAAGTAAAACGCAGGTACTTTCCCCGCTTGACTAATAGTAATAACGTTGGACGGCATGTGAAACGCCTTATTGATATGAAACTGCTTAAAACACCTCCAAAAAAACTACCACGATTAAGGGCAGCTACGCGTGGGTTGGTTGAAAACCACTTACACTTTGTAGAAGAGGTATTGGAAAAAGGCCATAGTTACTTGCCTGAAGACTGGAAAATATTTCTCACAATCAGAGAAGCTCAAAAACTTGGCAGAAAAGGGTTGAAGCGCGGCATTGAAACACATGACCCAAAACTAGGTTTTCACTTTGGAGGCTATTTAAAAATGCGCATAGCTGCAAAAATAGAGGGGGAAATTGCAAAGCGGCGCAACGCTGCAAAGAACCATAAGCCGCAAAAGAAAAAAGAAGAACGAAGAATTGCAAAGCCACAGTTTAACTTAGACAAACTGCGCATCAAACTGAATCGATTAATGAAAAAAACCAATAGAAAACACTACATTGGGGTATTTGCACTTGTCGAACAAGGGCACACTTATGAACAAATTGCTGAAGAACTAGGCGTGAGAAAACAAGCAGTGCACGCAACTTACAAACGCGCAGCTCAACTAGCCAACACATAGCTCCGCGATTGAAAAAGCATCTGGTTAAAAAAATTCGCGGCGTCCACGCAGTGATATCTGGTTTAACGTTAATAGGACACACACAAACAGAAATAGGCTCGCATTTCAACGTAACTCGTGAAAGAATACGGCAGATTCAAAACAAAGTTATAAAAAAAATAGGCCAAACCTAAGACATAATCGCGTTTGCAATCGCTTTCGACGCATCTAGCACAGCGTATTTAGATGAGATTGTGTTTGACGCAGCGACGTACTTTATGCCGTTGCGCCGTAGTTTATCGCCGGCTGCTTGAGTCATTAAGTGCACGCAAACCGCGGAAACACTCTTCGCTCCCATCCGCTTTAGATGCTTCGCTGCGCCGAGAATAGTGCCGCCAGTTGAAATAATATCATCTACAATCACAACGTTTTTGCCGCGGCACTCCACATTTGCAACAGCAGTGTGCTTTATTCTACTTCCAGAAACTCTCTTTTTTAGAAAAGTGTCGTACCCACTTCCAACAAGCTTGGCAACTTCACGACCAACACGGTGGGATTCAATATCTGGACCAACCACAACCGCGTCTTTGCCAATATTTTTCTTAATCCAAACCGCCATCTCATGTGGAATAGAAACATTGGCCGCTTTTATTGAAAACAGCGTTGAAAGCGAATCGACACGGTGTAAGTGCGCTGCAACGGTGTAAAACTCATCTGCCCCAGCGTGTTGAATTAAGTGTGAAACTATTTTGTTACTTACAATTTCACCCTCGTGAAAGCGCTTATCTTGCCGCGCGTAGCACAGGTAAGGCGCAACTACAATCACTTTCTTTGCACCTAGTTCCTTGGCGGTTTTAATTGCAAATACAAGTTCAACTAAACTATCGTTTGGATTTGGCGACAGCGGCTGTACAAGCACAACCGTTTGACCTGATAATTTTGTTTGGAATTTTAAGTGTAGTTCGCCGTCTGGAAAAACTTCTTTCCACAATTCGCCGTAACCAGCACGCAAGTGGCCGGCTAACTTTTTACCGATTGCCTTGCCATTAGAACAAGCTATAACTAACATGAAAAGAAAAACGGAAAAGGAGTATAAAAACAAACGCAATAGAAAAAGTCGCACCAATATAGGATAAGTGATTTTTTCACCTATCCGATACTAAGGTTAAAATCAATAGTCAACTTCAAACCCTTCGTAGCTTCGCCAAGCTGGCTCGAAGTTTTTCTCACCTTCCCAATAAATTTCAACCCTTTCCACATTTGGGCCAAAAAAGCCGCTTGGTTTTACGCTTTTAACCGTTTCAAGGAACTTTTCAATTGCCGCTTTATCGCCGTCGAGAAAAACTTTTACGCCTTGCGGTTCGTTGCGGCAAATGC